>JABFRG010000225.1 GCA_013141295.1 Polyangiaceae bacterium | reverse complement strand
GGTCACGTCGGGCTTCGGAATCGGCGTGGGCACCGGGGTGCGCGTGGGGACCGGAACCGGGATCGGGTCGGGCACCGGGGTCGCAGTGGGGCGCGCCGGCGGAGGCGTCGTCCGCGGAGGCGTTCTGGGCGGCTGGGTCTTCGCACCAGCGTCGGCCGTGGGAGCGGTAACCGGCGCGCCGGCGTCGGGCGGCTCCTTCTCCGGCCGGTGCGTCACGGGCTTCCACCCGCTGGTGGTGTGGCAGTCGTTGCAGGTGGTGGCGGTCTTGGTGCGCGCGTGGAACTTGGCGCCGTCGTAGTCCTCGCGGTGGCACCCCACGCACTCGGTGTTCGTGCCCTTGAACACCTGCGGCGTACCCTTGTGGCAGTAGTTGCAGTCGGCCTTCACGTGCGCGCCGGTGAGCGGCCACCAATCGTGCACCACGGTGGCCGGGCGCCAGTCTTCCTGCGTGTGACAGACGCCGCAGGTGGTGGGCTTCACCCCCTCGTGCACCGGATGACGTACCTTGCGATACTCCGGCATGTGGCAAGAGACGCAGCCGGACTCGTCGCCGCGCTCGGCACCGGTGGGCTGGCAGGCGACGGCAGAGAGGGTGGCGACGGCGAGGGACGCCAGGAGAAATGCGTGGCGGGGTGAGGCGTTCAAAACTGCTCCTCCCGGAAGGGCATACCGAGTCGCGTGCATACCGCACGAATCTTGGTGGCGAGGCCCGGCGGCCCGCAGAAGTACACGTCGACGGTGGCGGGCGCGTGGAGCCGGTGAATGTCGCCCAGCATGCGCTCCCAGTCCGGGTGCCCCATGTGGGTGCGGGTTCGCAGGCCGGTGATGAGGTCGCTGCGGCCGTCGGCGTGCATCGCCTCGCGCGCGAGCTCCAGGGCGAGCGAGGTGGCGCCGGTGCGCCCGGCGGTCATGCAGAGGTGGATGTCCAGGAGCGCCCGGCGGTCGCTCTTCTCCAGGTCCGAGAGCAGCGCGGCGAACCACTCGAAGGAGTACTGGTCCTTGTTGAGCCAGAAGAAGTGGGCCTTCTCCAGACGTGGAGGACGGTCGCCATTGGCGCGCAAGATCAGGCTCTCCAGCACGCTCGCAAAGGGCGTGACGCCGATGCCGGCGCCGATGAACACCGCGAAGCGGGACTCGAAGATGTGGGCGCTGGGCGAGCCGTAGGGCCCGTCGACGAAGGCGGTGAGCGGGGCCTTCACGCCTCGCAGCTCGTCCTCCTCCACCCGGCGCCGCAACGCCGCCGTCCAGTTACCGAGGGAGCGAATGTGGAACGTGAGGCGACCGCTCTCCGGCGCGCTGCTGATGGTGAACGGGTGCCACTCGTGCTTGGCGATGGCAGGAATGCGCAGGAACGCATAGTCGCCGGGGCCGTAGGAGAAGCCCGCGGGCGGCCGCACCTCGAGCCGGGTCACGCCGGAGCGCAGCGCGCGCGCCTCGGTGACCTCCGACTCCTTGGCGCGGCGGGTGAGCCGGAGCACGCGCTCCACCATGAATCCGAGCAGCGGCACTCCGCCCCAGAGCAAGAACGACGGCGAGTGGGCGATCGCCAGGCCGAACCACGCCAGGTACAGCAAGTGCGTGAAGTAGAAGAGCTCGAAGCGACTGGAGCGGCGCACGAAGGAGAGCGCGAAGAACCACATCACCACGATGACCACGATGAGGAGGACGCCGGTGAGGCCCCGCTCGGTGAGGAGCACGAAGTGCTGCACCGAGCTCTGGGGATGCCCCATGGTGTAGCTGGCGATGAGCGCGGCCGCGTGGGCGATGCCCAGCCCCACCAGCGTGTGCCCGACGATGCGATGGGCACGCACCGCATCGTCGATGGGCAACACGCGACCGAGGAACGTGGCGCGCACCTTGGTGAGGAGGCGCCGCATGACCGGCACCAGCAAGAGCGCACCGTTGAAGTTGATGCACTTGCCGAGGGCGCGTCCGAGCTGCATCAGCGGATTGACCGAGTGGTCGGCCTCGCGCCCCCGCAGCAGACCGAACGCGAGGATACCGACGTTGCACAGCAGCCACAGGACGAACACCACCACCGGCGCCCAGCCGGACTCCGGAGCCCACGCGGCCCGGCGGGGGCGAGCGGCGCCGCCCTCGAGCCAGGCCAGGAGCTCCTCGTTGGGAGCGATCCACATGGCCTCGCTTCGGGTCATCTGCTGCAGCAGCGCCGGATGCTTTCGCACCGCGGCCTCCAGCTCGTCGAAAGAGAGGCTTCCGTCGCGGTTCTTGTCGGCCACCCGGAAGAGCGATCGCGTCAGTCGATCGGCGCGTTGCGTGGGCCGCTCCACCACGTCGGCCTCGGCGAGGCTCATGGCGACCATGCGATGCATCTCTTCGAAGCTGATGCTCCCGTCGCCATCGTGATCGTAGAGCCGAAACGCGAAGTGGAGCTTCTCGCGATCGGTGCCGCCGATGAGCTTGCGGATCTCGTCCACGAACTCGTCCTTGGTGAGGACGCCGTCGCGATTGTGGTCGATGGTGGCCATGACTCTTCGCGCCAGGTACTCGGTGCGAAGCCCCAGCGCCGCCTTCAGCTCCTTGACGTCGATGACGCCGTCGCTCCCAGCGAGCCTCGTGAACGATCGCTCGAGAGTCGCGAGGAGCGCCGCATCGGCCGAGGCCTGCCGTGGCTGAGAGGACATGCGGGCACGTTACTCGTGAAGAACACGCCGCGTCCAAGTGGCACTGCGGCGGAGCTTGCAAAAGGCCGAAGAAGGCTGAGCTCGAACGTGAACGATGCGTAACCCGCGGCACCTCGATCTTCACGCGCGAAGTGCGCGCAAGGGCTTCGAACAACAACGGGTCATCCCGAGTCTTCACGCGCGTGCGCGCCAGTATCTCGAAGAAACAAAGAGTCATCCCGAGCGAAGCGAGGGACCCCCTCTGCCATTTCGCTGCGACGAAGGGCCCAGCTGCGTTCCCTCCCCCACGCCCCTCCCGCTTCGCGAGAGGGGAGCCGGACGCCGGCCGGTTTCTCAGGAGCGAAGCGAGGGAGCCTACGAGCGCGGAGGACGGCGGTCGTGCGGCGTTTCGAGGAACGCGACGAGGCCGTCGATGAGGCGCGCCATGCCGAATGCAAAGCTCGACTCGACGTCGGCTGCATCGAGACGGAGCGCGAAGCCGCGAACGAAGCTCGAGAGCGTGAGCTCGATCTGGAGCAGCGTGCTCGCGTCGAGCGCGTGATCGCGAAGGGCTCTGTGCAGCCACTCCGCGTGGCCGAAAAGGCGCGTGTCGCCGGCGGGCGCGCGACCGAGCCAGGGATGCCGACGATACACGTCCCACTCGGCGTGCAGGACGAGCTCGAGTCGGGCCCGCGTCCCGGAAGGTGCGGGCTTCGGGAGCGGGCGCTCGGCGAACACCGCGGCCATCATCGCGAGCACCAGCTCTTCGCGCGTCCGCGCGAGCCGGTACAGCGACAGGACCGGTACGCCCATGGCGAGCGCCACGCTGCGCATGGAGACCGCGGCCAGCCCTTGCACCTCGGCCACGCGGATCGCCGCGCGGAGCATCTCGGGACGTCGCAGCGCGCTCGGGTGGGCCGCTTCCGCGGGCGCCGGTATCGGTGGGGGCAGGCCCCTCGACGTGACCACCGCCCCCACCCGCGGGACGGTCACCACCAGACCGAGCCGCTCGAGGGATCTTCGCGCCTCGTTGGCGGCGGCGAGTGGCACGCCATAGTGCAGTGCGAGCGCGCGCGCACCGGGCAGCCGATCGCCGGCCATCAGCTCGCCACGCTCTATGCTTCGACGCAGGTCGGCTTCGATCTTCGCTTCGGGTCTCGGCGTGGCCCGGCTCACTGCACCGGTACCGTCCACCCGAGGCCACCGCCGGAGAGCGGCGGACGAACCGGGTCCGGTCGCGTGAGCGCATACGTCGTGACGGCGGCGCCGGCGACCACCACCCCGATGCCGGTCCAGAACCACCAGCGCTTGGTGATGGGCACGCGCTCCGGCACCAGCGTGGCGTGGAGCTTCACCGGCTTGCCCGGCTTGGCATCGATGCTCATGGAGTAGGGCTCGAACTTCTCGCGCTCGAGCACGATGCGGTAGACGCCCGCCGGCCGCTGGATGTCCAGGGGCGTCGGCCCTGCGTCCTTGCCGTTGATGGTGACCACCGCTTCGAGGTTGGAGGTCACGCGAATGCTGGCCGGGAGCCGCGCCGGATCGACGATCCGCTCGGAGCTCTCTCCGGCCCGCAAATCCAGGGCGATCACGCCATCGGCGGCGCCCTCGCGGTGCACCACCAGGACGTGGTGGCCGGGGTTCATGGCCACGGTGAAGCGACCCGGAACGGCATCGGCGAGACCAGGCGCTCGCACGCCCGCGACGTACTCGCCCGGTCCGCGCGCGAGGAGCGGGCGACCGTCGACGGTCACCGACGTGGGCTCGCCCTCGGCGCCGCGCACGTCGAGCTTCACCCGCGCGAGGAGCCCCTCGATCTCGGTCACGAAGGTGCGCGTCTGGTCGGCGAGGCTCGCCGCCAGCTCGCCCTTGCCCTCGGCAGCGCTCCGGGCGAGCGCGCGCTCGAACGTTTCCCGCGCCACCGTGTACATGCCCATGGCGCGCTGACACGCGCCGATGTTGTAGAGCGTGACGGCGTGGGGCCGAAGCGCCTGCGCGCGCTCGAAGGCCGCCAGCGCTTCGGCCCATTTGGTCTTCTGAACCAGGTCGGTCCCCAGCTCGAACTCGGTGCTCGGCGGGCCGCTGCCCGGGACCGTCGGCGCGAGCCGTCGCGGTCGTCGCGAGGACGAGCGCCACACACGCGCCCATGCGGGCGACGCGACGGAAGAACCCATGACGAGGAGCAGACGGCATGCGCCGGGGTTTAGTGTCGCGCAAACGCCGCGAGGTCA
>JABFRG010000822.1 GCA_013141295.1 Polyangiaceae bacterium | reverse complement strand
GAGTAGTCCGTTCTCGAGTCGAAGCTCGCGAGCGCATCCGCACGTGGGGCGATGCTGGCGGCGCCAAGCGGCGAGGGCGGCGGAGTAGACGGCGCTGGCGCTGGGGGTCACGCGTCACCGCCGGGGCCAGCGTGCGCGCTCGGATCGCCGAATAGGCGGGCCTGGTAGGCGCCGACTAGCGCAACGAAGCGTTCATGCGGAAGCCCGATGCAGCCGTCGCAGATGGCCTCTTGCACCTCGAAGAACTCGACGTGGTAGTGCGTCGGGTTCTCGGCGGTGATGGCCGCGGCGCATAGTGCGCAGGTCTCGGGAGGCGTCATCGGCCGCCCTCGGCAGCGCGCAGGGCATCGAGCACGGCCACGGCTGCGGTGACGCGTTGGCCGGCGCGCGATAGGGCGAGAACTGCATCGCGAGCGGCATCCTGATTGATTGCGCCGGGGCGAGTGGCGTCCCACCACCGGTTGCGCGCGGCGCCCATGGCCACCTTGGCGGCTTCGACAGCGAGGGCGGCGCGTTCGATCGTGTCGTTCGTGGCGTTCATCGTCGACCTCCAGAGGTGGCGCGCAAGCCGACCGCGGCGAGCATCTCTTCGGCCTGCGCGTCGTCGCTGCTTCTAGATGCTTCGGCCGAAGCATCTAGAATCGTGCGCGCGAGGGTGGGGCGCCGGCGGAACGCATGCCATGCGTGACGAGACACCGTGACCATGCGGTCGCGCGTGCTGCCTTCGACGGTGGCGCCCGGGATGCTCGCTGCGACCTTGTTGAACCGCTTGCGGCTCGTATGGGCGGGGAGGTCCACGGTGCTGTACGTGTCGGGGCTCGCGGCGTCGGCGCGCTCGAGCTCCTCTTGGAAGAGCCTGGCCCGCTCGGCAAGTGCGGCGGCGTCGGCTTCGATTCCAGCCAGCATCGCGATGATGCTCGATGCGCGGCGACCGCGCGGGGCTTGACGCGATGTCAGCTTAGTGTCATGTTTCATAGGTCGTTTCTGCCTTGCTGCGCCGCCGGTTTTCGTCGACCGGCGGCGCGTTTTCTTTGGGCTCACGCAGCCGCTACGGGCGCGTCGGGTAGCGCGATGCCGAGGGCTCGCGCGGCCTCCATGATTCGTTCGCCTGCGCGACCACGCACGGACGCGGCGCCCTCACGGAGCGCCTTGCGTGCCGAGCGCAGATCCACGTCAGCGGATGCGGCGAGCTTGGTTGCGGTGCGAGATGTCGAATGTGGGAACATGGGGCGCTCCTGGTGGGGTCACCAGGAGAATGGATCCGCCACACGCGCCGGTCATCAGTCACAAACCTTTGTTACTGTACTTTTTGAGCCCGCGACTGAGCGCCATCTTGAGCGCCGAGCTTGTGACGGGGACATCCCACGCGGCGAACAGGTCGCGGAAGGCGGCGTGGGTGCCGCTCTTCGGGCCCTGCTTCCCCTTGGCGAAGTGCAGCGTTTCGATGGCGCGATACAGGGCCTCCATGGCTTCATCGCTGGACCTCGCGTTGAGAGCTTCGTCGAGTTCCTCACGCCGACGCACCGCGATCGCTTCCAAGAGTAGGTCGGCACGCTCGGCTTCGTCGGTACCGGCGATGAACGCGTCGAAGCGTTCCCATCCTTCCTTCTCGAAGATTGAGCGGTCGACGGTCTGTGGAACGTTGTCCTCGATGTAGCGCCACGAGATCGCGCGCGGCCCTACCCATTGCTCGCCCTCGCTACGGTCGCCCCCAAAGACGACCTGGATGGTCTTCTTCCCGCGAACCACCTCGCGGATGATGAGCTCCACCGGGCTCCTCGGCAAGCCGTCCCACTTCGCTTCCATCGCCGCTATCCGGAGGTGGAGCGCTTGAAGGTCGACGCCCTCAGCGCCGGACCCCTCCAGGCTTGCCGCGGTCGCCAAGAGCTTCTCCGCCAGTCGACGCAGGCGACGCGCGAAAGGCTGCACCTGGTGTGCTCTCCCGTAGGCCAGCATCCTTGCGCGCACCGACGCAAGCTCCTCAGGGTCCGTGATGGGAATGAAGTCCTCCGGAACGCCTGCCTTGCCCGCCATCTTCGGAGCGTAGCGGCTTGCCGGCGCGCCGTCAGCCATCTTCCAGCACCTTGGCGAGCCGTTGAATCGTCGCGAGCTGCGCTTCGGTGAGCTCGCCCACGCGCGCCTCACGGATGATGTCTTCCACCGCGGTGCGGTCGACCGCGGTGGGAAGCTTCCCAGCGAGGTGCGCCAGGTAGTACGCGTCAGTTCTCGAGAGGCGCGCGCCTGCGTGCATGTTGGCGATGGCCAGTTGCGCGATGCCGGAGACCATGCCGTTCACTGGCGCACCTCGCCCGTGGGTGCTTCGCCTGATGCTGCGCAGGCCTGCGCAGCATCCGCGGCGACGAACAATCCGCCGTCGCGATGCTCGCCCACGACAAGGGCGAAGTTGTGGATGGCGTCGAGCTTGAGCTGAATCGCTCGGCGCATCTGCGACGCGCGGAAGGGGCGGGCGACGGCGACGGTTTCCGCGTCTTCGAGATCGGCGGCGATGGCGCGCATCGCGTTCATCAGTACCTGTTCGAGGGAGCCGGTCGCGTTGATGCCCATCGCGTTGAGCAAGTCGATGAGGATGTACCGCGCCTCGGGCTGGAAGCCTTGAACGACGGGCATGGCTTCGAGGTTCTCGACGACCAAGTCGAGGTCGTCGGTCGTGAGGATGTTGGTGGTGCTCATGGTGGTGGTGCTCATGGTGGTCTGTCCTTCTGCGCTGGTGCGCCGTCGACACCGCGACCCGAAGGCCACGACGCCGAAGGCGCCCCAGCTCAGCGACGCGCCACCAGGCACCGCAAGAACGCCCACACCAGCCCGCCGAGCCCGAGGGGGCAACCCATGGCGCCGATCACCGCGCACCACCCTTGCGCGCGGGCAGGCTCACCACGTTGCCAGCGGTCGCCATGCGTCGCGCCTTGAGCTCGGCGGCGAGCTGCGCTACGACATCCCAGCGGCCCGCATGGGTGGCCCCCTCGAGAGCTTTCACGAGCGCGTCAGTTACCGAATCAAGCGACGCGGGCGAAACCGAAACCTCTTCAACGGGTGCAGAGTGCACCGATTCAGAAGCCTTCGAAACGTCACCGGAAGTCGCCGCAGAGTCACTCTTTTTTGGTGGGGCGTCGGACGCCTTCAACTCCCGTCCTTCGCACTGTAAAGCCCCGGTTTTCCGGGGCTTTCTGCTTTGTGCTCCTTGCGCGCGAAGCCGGTGTACGCGATGCGGGTCGAGGGGGTGAACGCGAAGGCGAAGTCGGGGCCCACGATGCCGGTGGCGAGCATCCGGAAGAAGGGCGCGCCGAGTCGGGGACGCGAGCCGTGCAGCTCGCCCAGCTCGAGCCCGTGGGTGCGGCACATGGCGATGGTCTCCTCGGGCTTCAGGAAGAGGTGAAGCACGTGGAGGTCCTTGGGCGTGTTCTTCACGAACCACTCGACGCCCTTGATGACCACCAGCCAGGAGAGCCAGTTGCGATTGAAGGTGTGGAAGAAGAAGAGCCCGCCGGGTCGCAGCACCCGCGCTGCCTCGGCGATGATGCGCGCCGGAGATTCCACGTGCTCCAGGAAGTCCATGGCGCACACCACGTCGAAGGACGCATCTGCGTGGGTCAGGGCGAGCGCGCTTCCGTGCTCGTAGCGCACGGCGCCCGTGTCGTCGTGCGCGTGGGCCACCGCGAGCGAGTCCGGGGAGGTGTCGAGGCCCACCACGCGATGGCCGCGCTTGCCGAGAAAGTTCGAGAGAAACCCGGCGCCGCACCCGAGGTCGAGGACGTCGCACGGCTGGCCACGAAAGGTGTCACCGATGGCGCTCTCGACCCAGGGGTTGCGATGGGCCGACTCCGCGCGCAGGAGCGCGATGGGATCGTCCTCGGCCTCGTACCAGCGAGCGCCGAGGCCCTCGTACACGTCGTTGTTCACCGCGCGGGGGTACGGGGGTTTGGATTCCAAAATACGCTCCAGTAGAAGACTTGATAGAGGGCGAACAAGACGGTCATGACGAGCTGGCCCCGAAGAATCCAGGCTGCGTCGCCACGCCACCAGAGGAGGCCGAAGGCCAGGAACACCACCGGGTGGAGCACGAAGAGAACCGAGTGGAGCCAGCCTTCGGCGGGGCTGCACACCTTGGCGTGGACGAACTCGTCCTTGGTGACGAAGAGACAAGAGAACACGCTCAGCGCCACGTAGATGGGGAGCGCGTGCGGGGTGGTGGGCGAGGTGAAGACCAGCCAGGCGTAGGCCAGGGCGACGGTGGCGGTGTCGAGCGGGTGTCCGATGCGCTCCCACCGGGGAAGGCCGCGCCGCCGATGGAACACGCCCTCGTCGAACGCCATGGCGACCATCTGCAAGAGCACCGGGGCGAGCAGGAGGGCAGTCACTGCTTCCGGAAGATGCCGCCACAGATGGTGAGCCCGGGCCCGAACGCCAGGCTGAGAATGGGCGTCCCCCGGGCGATGGAGGGATCGTCCAGCAGTCGCATCCAGACGTGCGGGAGCGTCGCCGACGACATGTTGCCGTAGTCGAAGAGCACGCTGCGGCTGGTCTCCACCTGCGCGTCGCGAAGCTCCAGCACGTCCCGCACCGCGTCGATGATCTTGGGGCCGCCCGGATGCACCGCGAACACGGTGCGACCGAGCTCGGCGCCGAGGCTCATCTCCGCCTTGGCATAGAGGTCCACCACGAAGGCGCGCAGCGCCGCGCCGATGCGCTCGGGAACGTCGCGCGCCAGGGTCATCTTCATGCCCCAGTCGGAGAGCGCCCAGCCCATGGAGTCGGCGGAGTCCGGCAGGATGCGCTCGTCGAGCGCCAGCACCCGCAGGCCGGGACCGTCGTCGGCCGACACCGCGTAGCGGATGAATCCGTCGGCGAAGAGGCTCTGCACCACCAGTTGCTCCACCGAGTGATCGCTCGGGTCGAGGTGGAGCGAGCAGAGCTCGGTGTGGACCACGTCGACCCGGCGCCCAGGGCGGCCCGCGGCGGCGTCGGCGAACAAGCTCCCCATGGCCAGTCGGGTCGCGGGAAAGGCCGCGTAGCAGCCCATGTGGTAGGCGTGGGTGACGCGGGTGAGGGCGCCCCAACCCTTTTGTTGCACCACCCGCTGCGCGCCGCTGGGCGAGACGTACCCGGTGCATGTTACATGGATAAGGTCGGAGGGCGCGGTCTCTTCGCCTTCGTACTCGCGCTCGAAGTACCGCGACACCACGTCGGCGTAGATGGCGTTGCGGGTGGTGGTGCCGCGGCCGTGCGGGTGGTTCACCACGTCGTAGAGCACCATGTCGCTCCAGCGCTCGGTCTCGGCGTCGGCCACCACGTGACCGCGCGAGCCGATCTTGGTGGGACCGCATGCGCAGCGATCGATGACCCGCTCGAGGCGCGCGTGGAAGGCCTCGATTCGCGCCGGATCCCACGACTGAACCGTTCCCTCGGCGGCGGCGTGGGCGCGCGCCAACCATGCCAGCGCGGCCGCTTGGCTGGTCTGATGCGGGGGACGCTTCATCGAGAAGCGCGAAAGGATCGTGTGCATGCGCGCGGTCCAAGCAGGAAGCGCGCCGTACGTATGCGCGGTGGAATTGCCGTGGTGCTCCCGGGGTTTGCGGCCGTCGCGCGGTGGGCGAAGTGCGGCCGCGGGGCGCAGGAATGTCACAGCCTCGCGAAGTTGCCTCGCATCGCCGTGGCCGCCCGTCGGGCGACATCGAGCGCTGCACGCGCGATTCGTCGGCACGCCTTGACAAACGCGGGATCGGGCACGGGGGTTGCTGGACCGGGCACGGCGCTGGGCCAACGGAGGGTGAGATCACATGCGAAGCGAAGCGAAGGCGACCGCGGGACGTTCGATTCAGCCGATGTCGATGTGCGTGCCGCTCCTCTTTTACGTACTGGCCTTTGCCGGCTACGGCCTGTACGGCGCGCTGGGCAGTCGCGTCGCATTCGAGGTCGCGCTGGTGGCGAATATCGCCGGTGTCGTCAGCGGAGTGGGCGAGATCGCGCCGTCGCTCATGGAGTGGGTGCGCAACGTGCCTCGCTCCCACCCGGCGCGTCGCTGGTGCATGCAGCAAGGGTTCGTCAACGGATCCGCTCTGGCGATCCTGGCGGTGAACGCGCTGCTGCAATTTCAGCTCCGCGGCGCCTACGCGCCGCCCGCCGGTCTGCCGCTTCTCCTCTCCGGCGTGGGGCTCACGCTCACGCTGCTCGGCGCGTACCTCGGCGGAACGCCTTCGTCGCAGCGGGACACCGTTCGCATCGTGCGCCCGGGCGCCGGTATGGCGGAGCCGAACCGCGCTTGACGGCCGCTCCCTTTCGCGCGAGCGGTCAGTCGGTCTCTCGGGTCTCGGCTTCCTGCGCGGGCGCCGTGGCTGGCAGGCGGCGAAACAGCCGCACCGCGAGCAAGAGCCCCACCGTGTTGAACAGCGCGGCCGCGAAGTAGGGCGCGCCGGGCACGCGTGGACGCGCCTCTTCGGGACCGAAGCGTGCGAAGAGCAGGGTTCCCACGATGGGCCCCAGCACCGCGGTGATGCTCTGCAGGCTGGTGAGCGATCCCTGGAGCTGACCCTGCGCCTTCGGTCCCACTTCGCGCGACAGCAGGGCCTGGATTGCCGGTCCCGCGATGCCGCCGAGCGCGAAGGGCAAGATGAGCAGGTACATGAGCCACCCTCGGGTCGCCAGACCGAAGCCCATGAAGCCGGTGATGTTGAAGAGCAGGCCCACCATGACCGCCTTGCGTTCGCCGAGCTTGGGAACGATCACGCGCACCAGACCGCCTTGCACGGCGCCGCTCGCGAGCCCCACGATGGCGAGCGAGATGCCCACGTCGAACGGTCGCCACCCGAAGCGAGCCTGGCCGTAGAGCGCCCAGGCGCTCTGGAGGATGGCCTGCGCGAGGTAGGCGCACACCAGGGTTCCCGCCAGGCCGCGGGTGATCGGATGCGCGCCGATGTTGCGCAGGGCGCTGAAGGGGTTGGCGCGCGCCAGCGAGAAGGGACGTCGATGCTCGGCGGTGAGCGACTCCGGGAGCACGAACAGGCCGTAGCCGAAGTTGAGGAAGTTGAGGCCGGCGGAGACCAGGAACGGCGCGCGCAGGTAGTGATCCCCCAGGAGCCCGCCCATGGCCGGGCCGAGCACGAAGCCGATGCCGAAGGCGGCGCCGATGAGGCCGAAGCTCTGGGCCCGCTTCTCCGGCGGCGTGACGTCGGCGATGTAGGCGGACGCGGCCGCGAAGCTGGCGCCGGTGATGCCGGAGATCACGCGCCCTACGAAGAGCCACTGGAGCGAAGGCGCGTAGGCGAGGAGCACGTAGTCGGCGGCGGCGCCGGCCAGCGAGGTGAGGATGACCGTGCGGCGCCCGAAGCGATCGCTGAGCGCGCCGATGATGGGGGCGAACACGAACTGCATGCCCGCGTACACCGCGACGAAGGCGCCGTAGTAGTTGGCGGTGGCCTTGGTCTCGTGGGTGAAGCTCTCGATGAGCTTCGGCAGCACCGGGATGATGACGCCGATGCCCAGCGTGTCGAGCAAGAGCACGATGAAGATGAAGCCGAGGCCCGCTTTGCGAGGGGTCGCCATCGGCGCGACCCTACCACTCTCAACGGCGGCGAAAGAGCCAGAAGTCGCCATCCCGCCGCACGAGCCCGTAGGCCGAGGGCACCTCCGGGGGCGACGCCGAGCGGAGCAGCAACATCTCCCAGTCGCCGGCATCGAAGGGCACGTCCCGCGGGGCTTTCTCGTTCCGTTCGGTGTAGGCGATGGGTAGCCGCGTGGCCGGGTTGTCGGCGGTGAGGTAGATGGCCGCGCCCTGGTGGGCCCAGAGCTCGCCCACCAGCGTGGGGTGCGCCGCCACCGCGAGCTTGTCGAAGTGCCGGAAGGGATCGCCGGAGAACGCGTCGCTCTCGGTGCGGGTGGGGAAGTAGAGGAGGCTCGTCTCCGCCGGGATCTCCGCGAGCACCGTGGAAAAGCCCCGGCACTCGGCGCGGAAGCGGCGGAGCGCGAGGTGGTCCGTCGCCACCACCGCGAGCGCGAGGACCGGCGCGGCCACCGCGAAGGCGCGCGTGGCCCGAGGGCCCAGCGCGCCGAGGCGGGCGCCCACCAGCGCCATCAGGAGCATCGGGAGCACCAGGCGCCCGTCGGCAAACCCGAACCAGCCGATGGTCCGGGGCATGGCCGCGAACGCCACGAGAAACAACGCCGCGACGGCCCCGGCGCGGCGCGCCTCCCGGCGGTCGTCACCGCGCGCGCTTCGCACCAGGAGCGCAACGACCACGATGGCGAGGACGATGCCCGCAGCCGTGTCGACGCCGTAGCGGGTCATGAGCGAGGGGGTGGCGAGGAGGCTCACCTTGTCGAGGGCGCCGCGGAACTCGATGCCGTGGGCGGCCCGGTGACCCGCCGCACCGGCGCTGGTGGTCCACTGGACGAAGGCGGCGAGGGCAAACGCCGGGAGCAGCACGAGGGCGACGGCGAACGCCTTCCGCGCCCGCGTCTCGAGGCTACCCTCGGCGAGCCCCACCTGGCTGGCCAGGCCGATGGCCGCCGCGAAGAGCAGGAAGGCGTGCCCGTGCGTCAGGTACAGGCCCACCGCCAGCCCGGCGAGGGCGATCCGGCGCCCGAGGCTCGGCCGTTCCGGCGAAGACGCCCAGAACGTGTACAGTGCAACGAATGCCGAGAGCCCCAGCAGGTAGGCGGCGAGGCCCATGATGGTGGGGAGCCCCAGCGCGAAGGCCAGCGCCACGTACCCCATGGTGAAGCTTTCGTCCCGGTGCAGGCGCCGGCGCGCGTACAAGACCGCCACCGGGAGGGTCACGATGGGGAGCGCCGAGAGGAGCCGGGCCGCGAAGAGTGGGCCGTGGATGCGCCGGCCCACCTCCCCGAGCAGCCGGAAGAGCGAGTACGGCCCGAGGTTGGCTTCGTAGCGAAAGAACCGCTGGTCGAAGGCCGACTCGGCGATGCGATGGCGGAGCGCGATGAGGCCGGCGTGCCCGGGTGCGTCCTGGACGGGCGGCAGGTCGCTGGCGAAGAAGAACGCCACCGCAGCCCCCAGAAGCAGCACGAAGGCCAAGCCTTTTCGCATCGCCGGCGACCCTATCACGGTCCCGGGCACGGGTCCTGGCGCGTGGCCTTTCGACAACGCCATGGCACCTCGGGTATGCTCGCGCGCTGCCCATGAACGTCAAGGCCTACATCGAACCGCTGACCCGCTACGCCCTCCGCTTTCGCAAGCTGCGCTTTCAGCTCTTCCAGCGGGTTCTGGCCGACCTCGGCGATCGGCCGCTGCGGGTGCTCGACGTGGGGGGCCGCGAGGTGTTCTGGCACGACATGGGCTTCGACCTCGACAAGCACCACGTCTCGATCCTCAACACCGACGAGGAGACCGTCCCGCCCAAATCGAAGAACGTGGTGACGCTCGTCGGCGATGGTTGCGATATGCGCCAGTTCTCCCGCGGCGATTTCGACGTGGTCTTCTCCAACTCGGTCATCGAGCACGTGGGCTCCTGGGAGCGACAGCAGGCCATGGCGCGCGAAGTGGCCCGGCTCTCGGATCACTACTTCGTACAGACGCCGAACTACTGGTTCCCGTTGGAGCCGCACTTCCACGTGCCGGCCTTCCAGATGCTGCCGATCCCGGTGCGCACCCGGCTCATCCAGCGCTTCGCGCTCGGCTGCATGCCGCGGGTGGAAGACGCCCACGAGGCCCGGAAGCTGGCGGAGGACACGCGCCTCCTCAAGAAGAAGGAGATGGCGCGGCTCTTTCCCGATGCGCGCATCGAAGAGGAGAACCTCTTCGGCGTCACCAAGTCGCTCATCGCGGTCTCGCCGCGGAGCTCGTAGCGACTACCACTACTGGGAGACTTCGAACCATCTTGGTCGTTTCCCAGTGCCCGCCTCCGGCTTGGCGACCCATGCAAGCGCCTCGGGAGACTTGCGGTGCCGCCGCGGCGACCATCACGCCAACGCGGTAATGCCTCGGCCTTCCACGAATTCCGGCGGTCTCGCCGCTTCCGTCCCGCTGCCGCGGTGCGACTGCAACGTACATGCGAATCCGGCGCGCTTCTTTCACAGTAGCGCTACTTGCAGCCGCCGCTGGCGAAGCGCGCGAACAGGGTATTGACGCACAGGGTGGCCGACTGGGCGCCCTGCGAGAAGGTGCAGCACTCACCGTAGCCGGGGTCGACGCAGTCGGTCTTGGCCGCGCACAGGCGCGAGGTGATGGTGGAGCTGCAGGCCAGCGGCAGCGATGTGCGGCAAGTCGCGCGGCAGGCCGCCGAGGCCGAGGTGAGCGGGCAGTTGGGCACGGTGCCCGCCCCGGTGGTGATGCTGGCGCAGCAGATGGGTGTGGCGCCGCTGCACTCCGCGGGATCCGTGCAGTCTGCACCTTGTGCGTCGCTCTCGCCGGCGTCGCGCACCACTGCGCCGTCGGAGGCCGCGTCCCGGGCAGCGCCCGCGTCGAGGTCCGCGGCGCCATCCGCACCGGGCGTGACGCCGCTGTCCGCGACCCCTGCGTCCTCGTCGAGGGGCGTGATGCGCGCGGTGCTCCCGCTGCACCCGAGAACGCCGGCCAGGACCAAGAGCGAAGGGAGGACGCGCATGGGCGGATGGTACCACGCGCCGGCTGGACGTGCTCCTCAGCCGCCGCGTCGCGTGATGCGGGCCACGCTCCGGCGCACCGGCTCGCTGGTCTCCGGCGCCAGCACCGGATCCGCCGGCGCCACCATGATCTGCAGCGCGCGGACCATGGTGGCGGCTTCCTTCTGCGCCCCTTCGTCCCGGGCTCGGGCGCGGAGGCGCCGCCAGGTGGCGAGCTGTGCCGCGTGGCGACCGTGGAGCCCGTACCAGTCGGCGAGGGTTCGGAGCGACGCATCGTCGTCCGGGCTCTTGTCCAGATAGTCCTCGAGATCGCGCTCGGCGTCCTCGCGCGCGCCGGCCTGCCAGTAGGCGTGCGCCCGCGCCCTGCGCGCCTGGTGAAAGCCCGGCATATGGCTGAGCGCCACCGAGTAGACGCGCGCCGCCTCGCGGCCGTCGCCCTGGTGGGCCCGCAAGGCGCCCAGGTGGAGGTAGGCCTGCTCCGACGTCGGGTCGAGGGTCAACGCGTCGGTGTAGCGGCGGGCGGCGATCTCGGGATCGCCCGCGCTTTCGTGGGCCTCGCCGCTCTTCACGAGCTCGTCCACCGACGAAGCGGAGGCGACGGTGGCGAAGGCCAAGACGACGGCGATGACCGAACCGCGAACCATCGAATACCGAATGCGCCCCATGGACCTGGAGTGTAGCACCGCGGCCGCCTGCGCGCCGGGTCGGCTCGCGAACCTTCGGTCACCGAAGGCGCTTGTGGCGCCGCGTGGCGTGTGGTTTTCCTTGTCCCCAAAACCACACGGCGTGTCTCCGGGCACGCACCTGCGGAATGGGCGTCTGGCCCCGGCGCACCAGGATACTCCGGGAAAAGCGCGCCCCCGTTCCGCTGGTACGAAGCGTGGATACGGACGCCCACAGGTACCCCCAATGCGCAAAGTTCGAAAAGCGGCTCTCGGCCTCGGTGGTCTCGTTTTGACGGTGAGCTGCTTCCGCGGCGCGGCCCCCCCCAACGTGGCTCCGCAGCGCACGCTGGAGCTCGGCCGTGAGGGCAGCATCGTACGGCCGCCCAAGGAGTTCGCGGTGGTCTTCGGGGGGCCCCGGGGAGAGACCACCGAGCCCAGCGAGGTCAGCATCGTGTGGAACCGGCCCATGCGACCGCTGGAGCTTGCCGGCGACGAGAGCGCCCCGCCGGCGACCCTGGCCCTCGCCGGCGGCAGCGCGCCCAAGGGCACCTGGCGCTGGATGGGAACGAACGCCTTGGCCTTCATTCCCGAGGCGCGGCTCCCGCGCGCCACCGAATACACCGTGACGGTCCCCGCGGGCACACGCGCCCTCGACGGCTCCACCCTGGGCAAGCCCTACGCGTTCACGTTCTCGACCCCGCGTCCGCAGGTGGTGCGGGTGACCATCCCCGGCGACACCACGCACGTGAAGCCCGACGCCACCATGGAGCTGCGCATGAACCAGCCGGTGGACCTCAAGGAGGTCTCCCGGGCGGTGAAGATCGTCGCGCTCGTCGCCGCGCCTCCCACCAAGCCGGGCGAAAAGCCCAAGGCGCCGCCGCCCGGTCGGTCCATCGCGTTCACCGCGACGTTTCCCAAGGCCGATTCCCCCACGTTGGTGAAGCTCACGCCGCGGGAGCCGTTGCCCCTGGGCACGAGCTTCGAGATCGTGGCCGACGCCTCGCTCCGCGGCACCGAGGGGCCGCTGCCCATGGGCTCGCCCTCGAAGACCTCGTTCTCCACGTACGGCGCGCTGGAGGTCTCGGACGTGGGGTGCTCGCGCGACTCGGGGAAGGGCCCGTGCCGCCCCCGCGGAAGCCTGTACGTGAGCCTCAGCAACGGCGTGCCGCTGGCGGAGGCGAAGGCCCACGTGCGGGTGGAGGGCGCCAACCTCAAATGGGGTACCTACGACTCTGGGGTGTCGAGCTACGTGGGCATTCCGGCGCGACTCGGCCCCGCGCGCTCGTACACGGTGGTGATCACCGCTGGCATGAAGGACATCTACGGCCAGGTGCTGGCGCGCACCTCGCGCGTGACGCTCACCACCGGTGACGAATCCCCCAGCGCGACCCTGGGCGTCCGCGGCTCGGTCTTCGAGGCGCTGCGTCCGGCAGCGGGCCGCAACATCCCGGTCGGGTCCATGAACGTGGACGAGTACGAGCTCCTCTCCGGCGGCCTCAGCGAAGAGACGCTGGCCAAGGCCATCTCCACCGACCTCAACGAAGAGCAGCGCATGGACGCCCTGAAGTCCGCCGGCGCCAAGGTCGAGAAGGTGCGCCCCGGTGGGCCCAAGAACCAGTACGCAGTGCGCTCCGTGTCGCTCGACGCGGTGCTGGCGGGGAGCAAGGGGCGCGGCGTGCTCGCCCTGGGCATGCGCTCGCCTACCGGATGGAACGGCGGAACGCGCTCCGATCTGCGGGTGCTCACGGTGAGCGACCTCGGGATCACCGCGCGCATGAGCCGCTTCGGCAGCGACGTGTGGGTGAGCCGTCTCTCCGACGGCAGCTTCGTGAGCGACGCGCTCGTCTCCGTTCGTGACGCCGCCGGCAAGGCCGTGTTCACCGGAAAGACCGACGCTTCCGGGCACCTCGCCATCGCCAGCGCCGCCTACCAGCCAGTGGACACCACCAACGGCGGCCTCAAGGTGGGCGACCTGCTCACCGCGCGCGTGGGCGACGACTGGACCTTCGAGCGCGTTTCGCAGCCGCTCGACTCCTGGCGCTTCGGTACCTCCACCGACGTATCCGGCAACCTGCGGCCCTACGGCATGCTCTTCACCGACCGCGGCATCTACAAGATCGGCGAGTCCATTCGCGTGAAGGGGCTCTTCCGCGAGCCGCTCGCCCGGGGCACCACCACGCCGGTGGGGCGCACCGTGCACTTCGAGGCCACCGACGGCTCCGGCGCCAAGCTCCTCTCCACCACCGGGCGCGTCGGTCCCTTCGGCGACTTCGCCTTCGACGTGCCGGTCCCCGAGAGCGCCCACCTGGGCGACGTGTCGCTCCGCGCAGAGGTCGACGGCAAGGAAGGCGAGCCTTCCGGGTCTGCCTACGAAAGCGTCACGCTGGGCGCGTATCGCCCGGCGGAGTTCAAGGTCGCGGTGGAGCCGGATCATCCGTCCTACGTCCGCGGCGACAAGGCCGAGTTCGTGACCCACGGCGACTACTTGTTCGGCGCCCCCATGAGCGGCGGCGGCGTTCGCTACACCGTCACGCGGGGGAGTGGCTGGTTCGCCCTGCCGGGCGCCGACGATCTCGTGTACGACGACGCCACCTACGCGTCGGAGCTCCGCAACGCCGAGCCCCGCGCCAACCGCCTCGGCAACGGTCAGGGCGGCCTCGGCGCCAAGGGCACCTTCGCGGTGCCGGTGAATCTCGCGCTCCCCAACCAGACCGGCACCGAGGTGGTGAACGTGGAGGCCGAGGTGGAAGATCTGTCGCGGCAGACCATCGCCGCCGAGGCCAGCGCCATCGTGCACCCGGCGGAGTTCTACGTGGCCATGACCCGTCCGGCGGACCTCTTCCAGACCGCCGGCACCAAGCTCAAGACCGCGGCGCTCGCCATCGAGCCCAAGGGACGCCACCGGCCCGCGGTGCGCATGAAGTTCGACCTCGTGAAGCGCAGCTACCACACGGTGGTCGAGGCGGGGGACGAGGACGCGCACTACGACTCGCGTCCGGTGGATACCATCGTGACCAGCTGCGAAGCCGTGAGCGCCGAGACCGCGGCCGGCTGCGAGCTGCCGCTGGTGGACGCCGGCTACTACATCGTGCGCGCCAGCGCCCAGGACGGTCGGAAGAACCCGGTGGCCGCCAGCTATAGCGTGTATGTTACACAGGAACAGTCGACCTTCGCCTGGCCGGTGACCGACCGCGCCAAGCTCGATCTGGTCACCGACAAGAAGACCTACGAGATCGGCCAGACCGCGCGCATTCTCGTGAAATCGCCGTTCCGCGAGGCCGAGGCCCTGGTCACCGTGGAGCGCGCCGGCGTGTATCGCCAGTTCCGCACCAAGGTCTCGGGCTCGATGCCCACGCTCTCGATTCCGGTGACCGAAGACATGCGTCCCAACGCGTTCGTCTCGGTGCAGCTGGTGCGCGGACGGACCGCGCCGCCCAAGGCAACCGGGCCCGACATCACCGGTCCGCAGTTCCGCCTGGGCTACGCCGAGATCGTGGTGAACCCCGAGGCGCGGCGCCTCAAGGTGGGCATCACCCCGAGCAAGCGCGAGGCCCGGCCGGGCGAGGAGCTCGACGTGGATCTCACGGTGGTGGACCGCGCCGGGAAGGGGACCCTCTCGGAGGTGACGTTCTACGCCGTCGACGAGGGCGTGCTCATGCTCACCGGCTACAAGACGCCGGATCCGCTCCCGCGCTTCACTGCCCGCCGCTCCCTCGCGGTCGTCGCCTACGATACGCGCGAGGATATGGCGAGCGTCATCAAGCTCACGCCGGGCCCCGCCAGCGACAAGGGCGACGACGGCGGCGGTGGTGGTGGCGACGTTCGCTCCGACTTCCGCAGCACGGCGCATTTCTCGACGGTGCGCACCGACGCCCAGGGCAAGGCGCGGGTGCACTTCAAGCTCCCCGACGGGCTGACGACCTACCGACTCATGGCGGTGGCCGCTGCCGAGGACGACCGCTTCGGCTTCGCCGAGTCGCAGGTGGTGACCAGTCGGCCGCTCATGGCCCGGCCCGCACTTCCGCGCTTTCTCCGGGCCGGCGACGCGGTGGACGCGGGCATCATCGTCACCAGCAAGGGGCTCGGCGCGCAGACCGTGGACGTGTCGCTCGACGTGGAGGGCCTCACGCTCCAGGGCGACGCCAAGCAGCGCGTGTCCGTCCCCGCCAACGGCAGCACCGAGGTTCGCTTTCACCTGGCCGCTCCCAAGGTCGGCAAGGCCAAGCTCACCTTCCATGCGCGGGCGCCGGGCGGGGCCGACGACGTCGCCGTGGTGCGCGACGTGAAGGTGCCGCTCTCGCCGGAGGCGGTGGCACTGTACGGCGACACCGCCGAGGCGGTCGCGGAGAAGCTGGGCGATCTGCGCGGCATTCGCGGCGACGTGGGCGGCCTCGACCTCCGGCTCGCGTCCACTGCGCTGGTGGGGCTCGACGACGGCGTCGAGCAGCTCGTCGAGTATCCCCACGGGTGCACCGAGCAGCTCACGAGTCGTCTGGTGCCCCTGGTGGCCATGCAGGACCTCGCGGCCGCCTACGGCATCACGCTCTCGGGCGACCGGAACAAGTCGGCGAACGCCGCCATCGCCAAGATCCTCGAGCACCAGCGGCCGGACGGCGGATTCGGCTACTGGGCCGACTCCACCATGAGCTCCGCCTGGCTCTCGGCCTACGCGCTGTGGGGGCTCTCCATGGCGCAGAGCCACGGCCGTACCGTTCCGCCCGAGGCCATCAAGAACGCCACCCGCTACGTGCGCGCGTACCTGGCGCGTCCGGCTGCCAAGGGGCAGGAGGAGCTGTGGGTCGCCGAGGCCGCGTTCATCGTGGACGTGCTCGCCACCGTGGGCGCGCCGGATCCGGGATACACCACGCGGCTCCTCGAGAAGAAGAAGGACCTCCCGCTCTTCGCGCGGGCGCTGCTCGCCCACGCCGTCGCCGTGAGCAAGATGAACGGGGCCGATGCCAAGGGTCTGATGGATGACCTCGAAGCGCACCTTCGCATCACGCCCACCGGCGCCACCGTCGTGGGCGACTACGGCGACCGATACGTGGCACTGCTCGACTCCGACGCGCGTACCACCGCGCTCACGCTCCGCGCGCTCCTCGCCATGGACAGGAACCATCCGCTGGCGCCGCGCATCGCCAAGGGCCTGCTCGCCATGCGCAAAGGCGGAAGCTGGCGATCCACCCAGGAGACCGCCTGGGCGCTGCTCGCCCTCGACGACTACCGCAAGGCCCAGGAGAGCGTGGCGCCGAGCTTCGACGCCCGCGTCTTCCTCGGCGATCTCTTGGCCCACGAGGCGGCGTTCCGCGGCGGCTCGGTGAAGCCGCAGACGGTGAGCTTCAGCACCCAGAAGCTCCTCGACTCCGGCGCGGCCAACGCCAACCTGGCCTTCCAGGTGCAGGGGTCGGGCCGGCTGTTCTACGAGGCGCGCCTCAAGTACGCCCGCACCGAGCTCCCCACCACGCCCCTCGATCGCGGCTTCTTCGTGCAGAAGACCATGCGCAGCGTGAAGGCCGAAGACCTCGCGGAGGCCATGAAGACGCAGCCCACGCTGTCGGCCCGCTTCGCCAGCGGGGGTGATCTGGTGCTGGTGGACCTGGTGGTGGTGACGCCCGATCCGCGGGTGCAGGTGGTCATCGACGATCCGCTCCCGGCCGGCCTCGAGGCCGTGCAGACGGATCTCGCCACCTCCGCACGCACGCTCGACGTCACCTCGGCCGGCGGCGAGGGCGACGACGACGACTACCGGGGCGCGGACCGCGACGATCGCGCCAATGGGCGCGGCTACGGCTTCGCCTGGTACCACCGGGAGTTCCACGACGACCGGGTCCTCACCTTCGTGGACCACATGCCGGCGGGCGCGTATCACTACCGCTACCTCGCGCGAGCCACCACCCACGGGACGTTCGTGACGCCGCCGACGCGTGCAGAATGCATGTATGAGCCGGAGACCTTCGGCCGCACCGGAGCCACCACCTTCGAGGTGAAGCCTCGATGAAGGGGCGGCGCCCCTACGCCACGCGGCTTCGGCGCGTCGTCCGGGCGCTCGTCGGGCTGGCGTTGGCGCCGGTCGTCGCGCTGGTGGTGGCGGCGGTGCTCACGCCGCTCCCGGCCTCCCTGCGCGAGGGGCCGGGCGCAGGGACGTCGGTACGGTACCTCGATCGGAACGGACATCTGCTGCGCGAGGTGCGCGCCGACGACGGCACCCGGGCTGCCAACGTGCCGCTGGCCGGGGTGGGCGATCGCGTGGAGCGCGCCATGCTGGCGGCGGAGGATGCGCGCTTCTATCGGCATCCGGGCGTGGATCCGCTGGCGGTGGTCCGCGCAGCGGGGTCCTCGCTCCTGCGGCGCCGGGTGGTCTCGGGGGCGTCGACGCTCACGATGCAGCTGGCGCGCACCGTGTCGCCGCACCGGCGAAACTTCATGGGCAAGTTCTTCGAGGCTGCGCTGGCGCTGCGCATCGAGGCGTCGCTCGACAAGCGCGCCATCCTGGAGGCGTACCTCAATCGCGTGTCGTTCGGGCCGCAGCTGCGGGGCGTCGACGCCGCCAGTCGCTACTGGTTCGACAAACCGCCGCAAGCCCTCTCCTGGGCCGAAGCCGCAACCCTGGCGTCGCTGCCACGCGGTCCCTCGCTCTATGCGGCGCCGTCGCGGCTGGGGGCCCTGCGGACCCGGCGCGACCGCGTCCTGCGGCGCATGGCACAGAGCGGAGATCTCTCGCCCGAGGATCTGGAGCGCGCGCTCGCCGAGCCGCTGGCGAGCCCGGCTCGCACCGGCACCTTCGGGGCGCCGCATTTCGTGGGCGCCGTCGCGCAAGGGCGACTCGGGGGCGTGGGCGCCGATCCGGTGCAGGAAGTGACCACCACCGTCGACGCGGAGCTGCAGCGGGAAGCCGAGGAGGCCACCGCGCGCGTGGTGCGCGAGCTCCGGAACAAACGGGTGACCGCGGGCAGCGCGGTGGTCCTCGACAATCAGACCGGAGAGATCCTGGCGTACGTGGGGTCGCCCGGTTGGAGCGATACCAAGGCGCTGGGGCAAAACGACGGCGTCCTCGCGCTCCGCCAGCCGGGGTCCACGTTGAAGCCGTTCGTGTATGCGGTGGCCATGGACGGGGCGTCGGGCGGCGGCATGACCCCCACGACCTTGCTCCCCGATCTCGAGCTCCACCTGGTGGTGCCCGGCGGCGTGTACGCCCCCAACAACTACGACGGCCGCTTTCACGGGCCGGTGCGCCTTCGCGAAGCGCTCGCCAATTCGTACAACGTGCCCGCGGTGCGCGTCGCCAACGACGTGGGCCCGGAGCGCGTGCTCGCCCTATTGCATGCGCTGGGTATGACAAGCCTGCGGGAGACCCCCGAGACCTACGGTCCGGCCATCGCGCTGGGGGACGGCGAGGTGCGCCTCCTCGAGCTGGCGCGCGCTTATGCGATCCTCGCCCGCGGCGGGCGCGATCTCGAGGTCCTGGCGGTGCGGGGCGCAACCTTGCGTTCGACCCGTGCCGCGTGGACTGCGCCGCCGCCTGCGGACCCACGCCAGTTGATCGCTCCGGTCGTGGCTTCGATGCTCACCGACGTCCTGGCGGACCGGCGCGCGCGGACTGCCTCGTTCGGTGAACGCAACGTGCTCGAGCTCCCGTTCGAGGTCGCCGCCAAGACCGGAACCTCCAAGGGCTACCGGGACAACTGGACCGTGGGCTACACCCGGGAGGTCACGGTGGCGGTGTGGGTCGGCAATTTCGACGGCGCACCCATGGAGGGCGTCAGCGGCATCTCCGGCGCCGGTCCGCTGTTCCGGGCCATCATGACGGCTGCGATGCGCGGCCGCTCGCCCGCGCCGCTGGTTGCCCACGACGAAGAGGCAATGACCAAGGTACGCGTGTGCGCGCTCTCCGGCGATCGCGCGGGGACCTCGTGCGGCCACGTGCTCGAGGAGTGGGTGCCCAAGGGCCACGACTTGCACGCGTGCACCATGCACGAACCTGTCCGGGTCGATGCACGCAATGGCCTTCGCGCCGGGCCCGGCTGCGGCCCCCAGGTCACGGCAACGCGGGTGTTCGAGGTCTTTCGCGCGCCCTACGCGGAGTGGGCGAGCGGGGTAGGGCGGGCCGACGCGCCTCGCGGATTCTCGCCGGCGTGCCCGGGCGACGGCGTGGCGAACGACCCTACCGACGGCGGTCTCCACGTCGTCTACCCGCACGACGGCGCCCGCTTCATCCTCGATGCCGAGCGCACTGCGGCCGTGCAGACGCTCCAGGTACGGGCCGACGACGATGCGTTCGAGGTGTTCGTCGACGGAGCGCTCCGCGGCCGCGCGGAACGCGGGGTGTTTCGACTGCCCTTGGCGCGGGGCGAGCACACGCTACGGCTCGCCGCTGCCGGCAAGCGCACCAGCGAACCGGTGCGCTTCACCGTGGATTGACGTGTTCGCTAGCTCGTGAGGCCGCCGCGGCGGCGCGCTTCGAGGTACGGATCCGACACGCTGAAGGTGAGCAGATCGCGGGCGTCGGGCGTGCGCGCAATCCAGGAGTGACGCGCTTCGCTCTCTTGCGGCAGGGCGTCCTGGCCGAGGCTCCAGGCGATGGCTTCGAGGGCCGCGCCGGGGTCACCGACCGCCAGGAGCGCGGTGCGGTTGGCCCACAGGAGCGCAGCCCCGCCGATGCCGGCGCTGAGGTTCGAGAGGCCGGCAGCGGCCTCGAGCGCGATGACACCGAGTTGCGGATCGGCTTGCCGCGGAAGGCCGGGCGCGAGGCGACGACCGGCTTCGGCCACCAGGTTCGCGTTGAGGCCGGGGGCCACCCAGTTGGGGTTGAAGGCCTTCACCCACGCGCCGATGAGCACCGAGAGCTCTTGCGACGGCGTTCGCACCAACGCCGACGCGCGCATGTAGATGAGCTTGAGGGAGCGTACGACGAGGAACGTGCGTGCGAGGTCGTTCGTCGCCCGCAGGAGCGGCTCACCGATGAGGAGCGTGGGGGGATTCGAGGTGCACGGCAGGCAGACCCGACCGAGCCGCGGCGACATGGCGATCTGCAGGCCGCCCATGCCCATCTGTTGCGAGAGCTCGGCGATGGACTGCGCGACCTTGCCGTACTCCGGCGGCACCGCGGTGGCGCCCAAAGGCCGAAGGTCCAGCGGCGCGGCGACGTCGAGGGCATCCCCGGTGCGGGCGAGAAGCGCGCGGAACGCTGGCGAGAGGAGCTCCGGCGCCGAGAGCTCGTCGATGCGCGGGTCGACGGCCCGCGCGCCCATACCGTCGAGCTTCGAGGGCTGGCCCTCGAAGGCCTGCAGCGACGCCGCCACCACCCGCGCTCCACCGGCGCGACCCCGGAGCTCCGCCACCACCGAGAGGGTCTCGAAGAGCGAGGCCGTGAAGCGCCCCGCAGCGATGGCCCGCCGCGCGTCCGCGGCCGCGCGGTCGAGGAGGATGTTCATGGCCGGCGTCTGCTTCTGCCGCGCGTAGAACTCGGCCATGGCCCGGAGCACGAAGACCGACGTCGGGTACTCCTTGCGGGCGCTCTCGAGGACGAGCTCCGCCTTGCGTTGGTTGTGCCCCTCGTAGAGCGCACCGAGCTCCACCAGGCGCCGCTCGCGCTCGTGCGGATCGTGGGTGAGCTTCAGGTAGCCCTCGAAGGTCTCGATGGCGCGAACCATGTCGCCCTGGGCTCGGTACACGTCCACCAGCTTCTTCAGCGTGGGCTCGTCGTCCGGCGCGCGCTTGAGCACCTCGCGGAGCGCGGCTTCGGCGCGCGTGGGATTGCCCAGGTGGGTGGCGTAGACGTCGCCGAGCTTCTCGTAAACGATTCGCTGCTCGTCCTCGCTGGAGAGCAGGCGCGCCAGCCGAACCCAGGAGCTCTCGGCGGCCTGGTAGTCGCCCATCTCGTGCTTGATGTCGGCGAACGCCGCCAGTGCTGCCGGATGATCCGGGTTCGTCTCGAGGGCGCTCTCGAGGGCGCGGGCGGCAGCCGCGTGGTCGCCCATCTCGGCCAGTGCTCGCCCGAGGTCCACCTGGAGCGACACCCGCTCGGCGTCGTCGGCGGCGCGATCGAGGCGCTGCTCCAGGAGCTGGGCGAGATCACCCCGGCGGCCGGCGGCGGTGTAGAGCTGCGAAAGCCGCGCGAAGACGTCTTCGTAGGAGGGGTCGATCCCCGCCGCTTGCTCCAGCGCCAGGAGCGCGCGGTCCTCGTCCTCGAGGTCGCGCTGCCACATGTTGGCGGCGTCGTACCAGGCGACGATGCGATGCACGTCGACGTTGCTGGTGCGGGCCACGTTCTCGCAGGCCTCGGCGGCGGCGCGAACGTCGCCGGCGCTGGCTCGGGCCTCCACCAGGAGACCCCAGGCCACCACGTCGCCCGGGTCTTCCTTGGTTGCCTTCTCCAGGGCTTCGCGTGCGTCGTCGGTGCGGCCCAGGCGCGAGGCGGCGTCGGCGCAACGAAGGAGCAGGGCCGCGCGTTCCATCGGGTTGGCGTTGCGGTCTGCCAGCTCGGCTGCGGTCTTCAGGATGGCGCCGTCGTCGCCAGCGAAGCGCGCGTGGGCGTTCGCCGCGCGCACCGCCCACAGGGAGGGGACGCCTTGCGCCGCCGCGAGCTCGGCCAGCTCTCGGGTCTGGGGCCAGTACGCGTCGTCGCTGCGAACCCGAAGGCGCGCGGCCAGCGTGGCGTGGGCGATGGTCTCGGGGCCATCGCGATCGGAGAGCGCACGCGCCAGCGCGGTGGCCACCGGCTCGAGCTCTTCTTCACGCCCTTCGCCGATGAGCGCGTGCTCCACGACGCGAAGGCTGGGCAGGTGACCGGGGAACTCGTCGAGGACCGTTCGGTGCCAGAGAAGGGCGCTCGACGGGTCGTGCCGGCGTGCGTCGAGCTCGGCGAGGCGCTCGTAGGCCTCCAGCCTTCGCTGGGCGTCCTCGCTCTCCTTGGCCACCAGCAGCAATCGCTCGGCCAGCGCAGCGCTCTCGCCGGTGGCGAGCTCCGCGTCTTCGGCCATCACGCGACCCAGCGCGACGCCGACGTTGGACGCCTCCTGCGCGGTCCGCAGGATCGCGGCGTGGTTGCCGCTTCGGGCGTGGTCGTAGGCGGCCTCCAGGAGCAGAATGGCCCGCACGGTTTCGTCTTGCGCGGGGGCTCGCTCTTCGCGCCACGCAGCGCCGTCCTCGCGCGGCTCGGCGACGGCGCCCTCGAGCATGTCGCGGAGACCGATGTCGGCCGGGCGCAGGCGGTGCGCTTCTTCCAGGTGGCTGCGCGCGCCGTCTTCGTCGGTGGCGAAGAAGAGCGCCTCGCGGACGTGGGCGATGGCCTGTTCGAGCGCGTCTTCGGTGACGCTGCGCTGTTCGTCGACCCAGCGCGCCGCGTCTTTGGAATCGTCGTTCTGTACGGCGAGGCGCTCGCCGATGAAGGCGGCGAGGCCCAGGCGCCCGGCGTCGCTCTGTGCGCGATGCAGGAGCTCGGCTCGCCCATCGGCCGGGAGGTCGGCGGAGTCTCCCCCCACCAAGGCCTCGATGGCCAGGATGCCGCCGGCGATGCCGTCGGTCTCGGTCGCCGCGCGCAAGAGCCGTTGCGGGCGCGTGGACCCGGCGTCGCCGGCGAAGAGGGCGGTTTCGCCCCACGTCTCCGAGAGCGATGCTTTTCGGTACAGCTCGCGCGCGCCCTCCGGCGCGCCGGTGCCTTCACTGGCGAATGCCGTGGCCATGGCCGCGTCCGCGTCGTCGTCGGGCAAGAGCGCCGAGAGCAGCTCGATGGTGCGCGCGTGATCGCCGTTGGCCAGAGCCCGGTGGAGCTCGAGCGCGCCGGCGCCGGTGGACCGCTCTGCGCTGGGGACGTCGGCCAAGGCATCTTCGATCTGCGCTTCGAGGCCGCCGCCCACGACCCGCGCCAAGCGCTGGAGGGGACTCGCGGTGCGGCGCTCGCGTCCGGTGGTCGTGAGGGAGCCGAGGGCCGCGCCCAGGGCGTCGGCCTGGGCGTCGCCGTCGAGGACCGCGAGGTCTCCCGGGTCGCCGCCACCCAACGCGGTGACGATGAGCTTCTCCCGATCGGAGAGGGCATCGGCGTCGCTCATGGCCATCTCGACGAAGGACGGCGTACGCGTCTCGACGCCGAAGGCCGCGAGGGCCCGAAGTGCGTGGGCCTCGCGACCGACCTTGGCGAGGTAGTCCGCCGCCGAGGCGCGCGCGCCGTCGTGGTGCATCGAGAGGAGCGCGGCGAGCCAGGCGGCGCCCGCGGAGATCTCCGTGAGAGCCCCCAGCTCGGAGATGGCCGCCACCGCCTCCGGCGCGCGTTGATCACGGAGCGCCTCGCGGGCTCGCCGGAGCGAAAGCGCCGCGTGCGGGACCTCGCCCAGCGGGCTATCGCCGAAGAGCATCGAGAGCGTGGTGTCGGCGACGCGCAGCGGGTCGCCCTCGGCGGTGGCCACGTCGCTGATGCGCGCGCGAACGTCGCGATCCTGACGCAGGGCCAGGAGCAGCACGGTGGTCCGCGGATCGCGGGCGACCGTGCTGGCCAGGTTCAGGAAGGGCAAGGGATCTTCG
>JABFRG010001254.1 GCA_013141295.1 Polyangiaceae bacterium | reverse complement strand
GTAGGCGTGGGCCACTGCCCGATCGGTGTACTCTACCTGGAACTTCCGCCGGATTTCGTCGACGTGAACGTGCATCCGCAGAAGGCCGAGGTGCGCTTTCAGGATGCGCGCGCGCTCTTCGAGACGGTGGCGCGGGGCCTTGGCCCGGAGCTGACCCGGGTGTTCTCGGTGCCGGGGGCCATCGGGCCCAGCAGTGGTGGCGAAGGCTTTTCGCGGCGGGGCGGCGGCAGCCCCGCGCAACCACACGCCGCGGCGTCCGCGCTCCAAGGTGCCTTCGCGCAAGCCGGGGCGTACACGGCCATGTCGATGCCCACCGGCGAGAGCGCCTTGGCCGACGAGCCAAGCCTCTTTCGCTCGGTGCGGTTCTACGGCGGTCTTCGCTACGTGGGGCAGCTCAAGAGCATGTTCCTTCTCTGCGAGGGCAGCGACGGGCTCTACGTGCTCGATCAGCACGCGTCGCACGAGCGGGTCACGTTCGATCGCCTGAAGAAGGCCTACGGCAAGCGCGAGGTGGCGGTGCAGCGGCTGCTCACGCCGGAGGTGGTGGAGCTCTCCGAAGCCGACGCCGCACGGGTGGACGACGATCGCGAGACCATCGAGCGCATGGGGCTCGACGTGCGGCGCATCGGCAAAGGCGCCATCGCGGTGGCGTCGGTGCCGGCGCTGCTTCGCAAGAGCGACCCGTCTCGCCTCCTCCGCGATCTCCTCGCCGAGGTGTCACGGGAGGGCGATCGCCCGTTCTCGGCCGCGGTCGATCGCGTGCTCGCGACCATGGCCTGCCACGGCTCGGTGCGCGCCGGCGACGTGGTGGAAGCGGCCGAAGTGGCGGCGCTCCTCGGCGCCCTCGATGAAGTGGACTTCGCGGGATACTGCCCGCACGGTCGCCCCGTGATCACCCGGATCGGTTTCGATGAGCTCGAGCGCAAAGTCGGTCGCTGAGCGCGCAGACCAGGTGCTGGCGGCGCTGCCGGAGGATCCGGCGACGCTGGTGGGCATCGTGGGCCCCACCGCCAGCGGCAAGACCGAGCTGGCGGTGGTGCTGGCCGAGCGCCTGGGCGCCGAGATCGTCAGCATCGACAGCGTGCAGATCTACCGTCGCTTCGACATCGGCTCGGGCAAACCCAGCGAGAGCGAGCTCCAGCGCGCGCGGCACCATCTGGTGAGCGAGGTCGCCCCGGACGCGACGCTCGACGCAGCCACCTTCGTCGAGCTCGCCGACCAGGCCATCGCCGATGTTCGCGGGCGCGGCAAGCGGGTGGTGCTCTGCGGCGGCACGTATCTATGGGCCAAGGCGCTGCTGCGCGGACTCGCGTCGGCGCCCAAAGGCTCGCCGGAGGTGCGCGCGCGGCTGGAGGCAGAGGCCGAGCGGGACGGACGCCCGAGCTTGCATGCGCGGCTCGCGCAGATCGACCCCGCGTCTGCCCTGCGCCTGCACCCCAACGACTTCGTCCGCGTGAGCCGGGCGCTGGAGGTGTTCGAGCTCTCCGGTCGCCCCCTGAGCGAATGGCAGAAGGACCACGCGTTCGCCGAGGAGCGCTACCCCTCCGTGCTCTTCGCCCTCGAGGTGGAGAAGGAAGCGCTCACCCGCCGTATCGAGGCCCGCGTCGACGCCTGGCTCGCGCAGGGCTGGGCCGACGAGGTGGCGAAGCTGCGGGCCGACGGTCTCGGGACCGCGCGCGCCATGGGCTCCGTGGGCTACCACGAGGTATTCGAGCACGTGGAAGGGCGACTACCCGTGGAGGAGCTGCGCACGAAGATTGTGCAATCCACACGTATCTTCGCCCGACGCCAGCGAACCTGGCTGAACCACGAGCCGGTTCGCTACGTGTAGCCGTTCAGAACTTGAGCGCGTCGTCGAGGACGTTGCCGAAGTTGCGCTCGGGTGCAGCGGCGCCCTCGTTCACGAACGCCGCGACCGGGGCGTCGATGATCTGCGGACGCGTGACCTCGGAGGCCGCCGGCGTGGGGACCGCGGCTTCGAGCGCTTCTTCGGTTACGGAGATGTCGGGGCTGCTCTCCGGTACCGCCGGGGCGCGGGCCACTTGCTTGCCGGATTCCGGGGGCTTGCGCACCTGCAGCGGCACCGCCATGCGCGACGACGATTCCGGGTGCGGAGGCACTTCCGCGCGCAGATCTACCTTCGACTCCTCGGCCTTCTGAAGATCCCGCGCCGCGGGCACCGCGATGGGCGTCGGGCGCATCATGTCGGCCTGCGGCTTGGCAGGCTTCGGCTGAACGGCCGGGGCAGCCGGGGCGGCCGCAGCTGCACGAACGCGGGGCTCCGCTGCGCGCTTCTGCACGCGGGCCAGGAGTGATTCGAGTCGGGCGACGGTCTCGGGAGCTCCCATCATGCACCTTCCTGGAGCTTGGTAAGCACCGTGGCGAAGTCGTTTCCTGCTTCGTGCAGCGCGCGGGCGCGGGTGGCCGACGCGGGGCTGGCGAGCAGCACGCGAACCGGGTTGCCCACGCCGACGGTGGCGGTTCCGAGCTCGCGCCCGGTGCTCTCACCGAAAGCGCCCTCGATGATGGCGGCCAGGAGCTCGGCGTTGGTGCACGCCGGGTTCTCCACGGCGACCACCATGGCCCGACCCCAGCGCTCGATGGTGACCAGGCCGACGCCGCGCACCGACAGCTCGCCGGCGAGGTAAGTGACGACCACGTCGAGCGATGCTTCGCGCACTTTGCCCACGCCGCCCAGCGACGACGCGATGCGCGCGCCCGCAGCGCGGCCCATGGCGAGCCCCAGGGCCCGGGTTCCTTCGGCGCCGAGGCGACCGCAGGCTTCGTCGAGCGCGTCTCCACCGACGAGGAGCACGCGCTCCTCGGGAGCCGCGTTGACTGCCCCACGCTGTACGTCGAAGGTCACGGCGCCGCGGGGGTCGAATTTGGCAACTGCCATGGAGGTCCTCGGGAGAAGTCTCGGCCAAAAAAATTGGACTCTTCGGTTATATGTGGGTGGGTTCGAAGGTGTCAAATACGCTTCACTCTCCAGGGGCTTCGGCTCGGCGGTTCGCGGCCCGCCCCGCGACGGCCGCGCTCGCGCTTTTCTTCGCGGTGGTGCTGGGGAGCCCCCTCGGAAAGGCCGAAGAACCGCCGCACAGGCGCTCGGGCGCCGAGGGGCCGCGCATCGATCGCGGCGTCGCCCGGCCCGTGCTTCACCGCCGTGCATGTAGTTATCGCGTCCCGGTTTGCGTACACGGCGACGGCGCTCGCGAGGTGCTGGATGGCCTCGACGCGGCGGAGCGCATGTACGAGGCGCTCACGCTCGCCCTCGACGTACCGGCACCGGACCCGGACCTGGCCACCGGCAAGCTCCAGGTGTACCTCACCGCCACCGCAGTGGCCGACGCACCGCTCGGCACGCGCGCGTTCTGGAGCGACATCGACCGCGCCAGCGCCTTCGTGCGGGTACCGCGTGGCCTCTCCCGAGGCTGCACCCTCGACACGGCGATGGCCGAAGGTCTCTCGCTGGCCGCCGCCCGGCGCAGCGCGCCGGCCATGGACGACGCGACCCGAGAGGGCATGGCGCGAACGTTGGCGCAGCTGGCCGCCGGGTGCCCCGATGGGCAGCGCCTGGCCGAGGCGCAGGCGTTCGCGAGCCATCCGGAGGTCTCGTGGATGACGGGGTTCGCGGCTGCAGACGGGCCATCGGGTGCAGTTTACAATCATGCCTCCACCGGCTTCTTCCAGTGGCTCGATCGACACTACGGCGCCGCACCGGGGCGCCTCTTGCGCATGGTCTGGGCCTTCGCGCCCACCAAGACCCCGGCAGATTCCCTGCGATGGGTGAACGAGCCCGACGCCTTCGACGTCCTCGGCGAGAGCCTCAAGGACGTGCGCTTCACCGGCTCCAAGCTGGAAGACGTGTTGGTCGACTACGCGGTGGATCGGGCCTTCATGGGGCGCGGTGATCCACGCTTCGTCGACGCCGAGGCGCCGGCCCCCACCATCGACTGGTCGATTCCCTGGCCGGAGAAGGCGCGGCGCTTGCTCTCGGGTCGGCCCATCGCCCAACACGGCGTCAGCTACGTCCTGGTGGACCACCGGGGTGCGCCGAAGGGGTCGCGTCTGCGGCTGGAAGCCGAGTGGGAGTACGAGGCGCGGATTCGCTGGGTGTGCGTGAAGCTCGACGAGAACTTCCGGGAAAAGGCGCGCATCAGCGTGGGAACGCCGGAACGGGCCACGGAGGCGCAGATGTCGCTGGCCAACCTGGACGACACCGCGCAGATTCTCCTGGTGGGCGTGAACCTGGGCGATCCGAAGTTTCCCTACGATCCGGACGAGATCGTCGCCGAGCCGCACGCTTGGCTGCTCTCGCTCCAGGCCGAATGAGCCCTCCGGAAGCGAGCTACGATCGCGCGCTCGTGCACCGCGTCGCCGGGGCGCTGCGTCGCATCGGGCGCCACTACTTTCGCGCCGAGGTGGAGGGCTTGCATCACCTCCCTGCGGGGGGCTTCCTCGGCGTCGGCACCCATAACGGCAGCGTGATGATGCCGGACATGTTCTTGTGGTTCGCCCACTACTACCAGGAGCATCCGCACACGCCGCTCTACGTCCTGGCGCACGACCTTCTGAGCAAGGGCGGCGCGCTGGCCCGGGCCGCCGCACGGCTGGGCGCCGTACGCGCGGAGCCGAGCGCAGCGGAGCGTCTGCTGGCCGCCGGCGCGCGCGTGATGGTGTACCCGGGCGGCGACTTCGACGCGGAGAAGCCCTTCCACGCGCGGCACCGGGTGGAGTTCGCGGGGCGCACCGGCTACGCGCGGGTGGCGGTGCGCGCGGGCGTTCCCATCTGCCCGGTGGTGAGCGTGGGCAGCGGCAGATAGAAGGGCGGGGGACCCCAGAACACCACCCAGGGGAGGCAGAGCATGAACGG
>JABFRG010000523.1 GCA_013141295.1 Polyangiaceae bacterium | reverse complement strand
CCTCCACACGCAGCACGCCCAGGGCGGCGCGCCGGGCCAGTTCCGGCTGCAGTTCATGACCGAGTACTTCTCCGCGGGCTTCCTCTGCTCGCCGGAGTTTCCCTGCGTGAACCCGCGCACCGGCGGCGCCCTCACCGAGCACTCGCTCGATCACATCGGCGGCCAGCTCTCGCTCGGCTTCGGCATCCTCAAGTGGCTCGAAGGCCACGCCACCACCACCGCCTACGCCAACTCGTCCGACGCCAACCGCCCGGCCCTCATCCAGGTGCTCGGCGATTCCAGCATCGGCCTCAAGGCCTTCGGCAAGCTCGGTAGCTTCTTCCACGTCGGTGGCGGCATCGACCTCTGGCTGGTGAACGGCACCGGCGCGGTGGGCCTCGACGGCAGCGGCACCAGCGCCAAGTTCCACGGCATCGCCACCGCGGACCTCCGCGGCCTCGAGAAGAAGCTGCCGCTCCGCTTCAGCACCAACCTCACCTACTCGCTCGATTCCACGGGCGCGGTGGTGGAGGTCGACGAGGCCCGGCGCAACGCTCCGGTGACGCGCATCGAGCGCTTCGGTCTTCGGGTCAACCGCGTCGACCACTTCGACATCAAGCTCGGCGGCGAAGCCTTCTTCCTGGAGGAGCGGGTGCGCCCCTTCGCGGAGCTCGGCATCGACATCCCGATCAACCGCCAGAACTACGAGTGCAAGCTCAACAACCCCAGCCGCGACAAGTGCCTCGCCAACGACGCGCTGGCTCCGAGCCGGTTCACCATCGGCGCGCGCATCCTCCCGTGGAAGCGCGGCGTCTCGTTCACCGCCGCCTTCGACATCGGGATGGAGGGCACCAAGACCTTCCTCGAAGAGGTTTCGCCCACGCCCCCGTGGATGATGTACCTCGGCGCCGGCTGGGCCATCGACACCAAGGAGAAGCCGCCGGTCGAGACCGTGAAGACCATCGAGAAGGTGGTCCAGGTGAACAAGCCCAAGGGCAAGATCGCCGGCTTCGTGCACGAAGCGGCGGGCGCCGACGGTAAGGGTGCGACCGCCGGAATTCCCGGCGCCATCGTCTCCTGGGCCAATCATCCGGAGCTCACCGCGCTGGCCACCGGCAGCGACGGGCGCTTCAACACCCAGGAGCTCGATCCGGGTGACTACGCCTTCGCCATCAAGGCCGAGGGCTACAAGCCCGGCGAGTGCACCACCAAGATCGAAGCGGCCGCCTCCACCGTGCAGCTCGACTGCTCCGTCGAAGCGCTCCCGCGGCTCGGCGTCGTCGTTGGTCACGCCAAGGACGAGAAGGGCGACCCGGTCGCCAACGCCACCGTCAAGCTCAAGGCCGGAAACGGCAAGGAGCTCCAGCTCTCCACCGACGGCCAGGGCCTGTTCCGGTTCCCCGACGTCTCCCCCGGCACGGCGTCGCTCGCCCTCGAGGCCGACGCGTACCTCGCGGCAGTGGCTTCGGTGGACGTCAAGGCGCGCCAGGACAACACCATCGACGTGACGATGCACCACCGCCCGAAGAACGCGCTGGTCACCGTCGACAAGAACGAGATCCGCATCAAGCAGCAGATCCAGTTCGAGGTGAACCAGGCGGTCATCCTCCCGGCCTCCTCGGCGCTCCTCGAAGAGATCGCCGACGTCTTCATCAAGACCCCGCGCATTCGCCGGGTCGAGGTGCAAGGTCACACCGACAACACCGGCGGCACCGAGCGCAACCGCGTGCTCTCCGACGATCGCGCCAACGCCGTCCGCAACTGGCTCGTGTCCCACGGCGTCTCTCCGGAGCGTCTGGTGGCCAAGGGCTTCGGCGAGAGCAAGCCGCTCGTGCCCAACGTCACCGCCGGCAACAAGGCGCGGAACCGTCGGGTGCAGTTCGTGATCCTCGAGCAAGACGCCGCCGCCGGCACCGACCCCGGGGCCAACCCGCAGAAGGACGCACCGGCGAAGAAGAAGACGCCCAAGAGCGACATCAAGCTCCCCAAGTGAGAGCGACGATGAAGCGGCGAGCGCGTCGACCTTGACGCGCAGAGCCCTTCGATAGGCCGCGTCCACGCCGACGCGGCAGGCCCCATCGGGCCGCGCAACCCCCGCAAATCGCGGGGGTTCGCGTTTAAGGTCGCGGCGGCCCGGAACGTGCTCCAGGGCGGGCGATGGCAACCCGAACCCTTCGTGCGCCCTTCCTCTCCCTCTTCGCCGGCAGCGCCGTCGTCCTCGCCTTCGGGTGCTCCAGCGGCGGCGGATCCGACTGGGAAGACGGCAACGGCGTCGGTCCCGACGGCGGCCCTATCAAAGGTGGCTCGAGCAGCGGGAGCAGTGGCAGCAGCGGGAGCAGCGGGAGCAGCGGCGTCGGCGCCGATGGTGGCCCCACCTCGGCCGGCGGCGAGGCCAAGTGCACCCAGGCCTCCAAGAGCTACGGGTCCATGAAGATGTGGGAGTGCGTCCCCACCGGCATGGAAGGAAAGACGTCGGCTCCGGCGGGCCTGGTGGTCGCGCTCCACGGCTACACCCAGGGCGTGAACCAGACGAGCTCGCCCGGCGGCGCGTGGGGCTTTCGGCCCACCAGCCAGTGGGCGAACCTGGCCGAGGCGCACAAGTTCTACGTCATCTACCCGGACAAGGGCACGCAGGCCTTCCAGTGGTACGCGTTCTTCGGCACCAGCGGCATCTCGCGCACCGACCTCGAGCCGTCCTCCATCGCGCAAATGGTGAAGGACATGCAGGCCAAGTACAACATCGACCCCAACAAGATCTTCGTCAACGGGCTCTCCGCCGGCGCGTACATGAGCGTGGTCATGCTCGCGACGTATCCCGATCTCTTCGCCGGCGGCTCGATCTTCGCCGGGGGCCCGTACGGGTGTTCGACCTCGTGCGCGGCCCTCGGCAAGAAAGGGCAGGGGTGGACCTATCCCGGCACCCACGCCGCCAGCCTGGTGAAGGGCGCCTACGGTACCGTGTGGAACAGCCCCACCGCGCGCAAGCCGCGCTTGATGATCTTCCAGGGCGACGCCGACGGCGCCGTCACGCCGGAGAACCTCACCGACCTCACGCAGCAGTGGGCCGGCGCGTTGGGCATCTCCGGGGCCGGTAGCAAGTCCACCCTCAAAGGGCACGACTACACCGAGTACTCCGCCGGCGGTCAGGTGATGCTCGCGAGCGTGCTCATGAAGGGCATCGGCCACGGAACGCCGGTGGATCCGGGCACCGGTCCCGACCAGGGCGGCTGGGATCCGGAGCCCAGCAAGACCATGTCGAGCGACACCCAGGCGGCCCAGGACTGGACCAACTCCGCCGGCATCTACGGGCCCTACTATTCGGCGAAGTTCTTCGGGCTCATCCCCTGAGATTCGCGGCGTTTATTGTTGCCTTGAGTGTAAAACGGCATCAGGTGCACTTTTGGGGGAAGCTCCCGACGGCTGCGCCGTAGACACTCTTCGAACCGGCCGCGCCTCTCGGGGAGCGCGCGGCGTTTTCGGAGGAGAGTCTGCCATGAATCGTTTCGTCTCGGCTTCGTCCGTCGCCGTGCTCGGGGTGCTCGCGTCCGTGGCGTCGTACGCCGCACCGGCAGCAGCGGAGCTCTCGGACCGCTCCAAGGGAACCGTGTGGAACCTGGAGCACTGGGTCTACATGAGCGACTGTCGCTACGACAAACCGATGCCCGCCGAGCCCGACAGCTACTTCGTCGACGCGTGCGATCACGGCTACGAGCAGGAAGAGCGCTACCTGGCCATGCTCACGCCGGCCGAGAAAGAAGACCCGCGCGCCAAGGCGGTGTTCGAGATGCACGCGAAGTCGGCGCAGTACATCGTCAAGGTGAAGGCGGCCCACGCGGCGGCTGGACAGCGGAAGCAGGGCGAGGCGAACGACTACGAGAGCTACAAGAAGGACGCCAAGTCCAACAGTGAGGGGCTGTGGTTCCTGTACCAACTCGACAAGCACCAGGACAGCTACCTCGGCAACGCCGTCGTACAGTCCGACGTCGAGGCGCGCGTCGGCAAGGCCATGGCGGTGAAGGCCTTCGGCGACAAGTGCGCCGCCAAGTACGCCAAGATGAAGGTCCCCTACGGCGGCAACGAGTACCTCGACGATCCGGTGCAGACCTGCGCCGAGGCCATGAACCAGAGCGACATTCTCAAGCGCGAGGTGCCCAAGCTCTTCCCCCGCATGCGCGCGCTGGGCGCCGCGGCCTCCAAGAAGGCGCTGACGAAGATCGCCGGCGGTCAGCCGGTCTGGCAGAGCGAGATCGCCTGCGCCGAGACGCCCGCCAAGTGCGACGCACAGGAGGGACAGATCGAGCGCATCACGCGGCTCCTGGGCCTCGCCGCGACCTCTCCCAACGCGCCGGATCCGGCGGCCTTCGCTGCGGCCATGAAGACCGGCACCAGCAAGCGACGCATCGGGGCGTTCCACGACGCCACCCGGGAGGGCGCCGTCGCCCGCGCCCTGAAGAGCGCCGGCACCGCATACCAGGCCATGGCCCTCTTCGACTCCACCGACCACATCGACAAGAATGCCTTCGGCATCCCCAAGGATCGCTCGCGCGAAGCCGGCGTGCTGGTGAAGGTCACCGGCGAGAGCTTCTGCCGCGCCTACACCGCGGTGGCCTTCGCCACCTACGAGGGCGGCGGGCGCTACGGCCAGTGGCAAGCCGACATCTTCGAAGCCGACAAGAACACCTTCGTCGTCTCCAGCTGCAAGTGAGCGGGGACCGGGCTATCGTCTGACGGTGCGCGCCGCACCTCTCCCGCCGTTCACCGCGCCGCCGGGTCGCACCCCCCGCGACCTACCCGAGCTGCCGCCCGCGCCCCACGACTGGGCCACCTGGCCTTCGCGCGAGGTCCAGGTGCCGCGGCCCGACGGCGCGGGTCATGTACGTGTACACTGCAAGGTTC
>JABFRG010000734.1 GCA_013141295.1 Polyangiaceae bacterium | reverse complement strand
ACCCCGGACCCCCTGGACCTCGACTTCGCCCCTCACGCGGGCAACGCTGAAACCGTCCTGAAGCGCCTCCGGGCCGACGCGGCGAAGGGCCTCACGCGCGCGGAGGTGGAGAAGCGAAGGCGCGAGCTCGGCACCAACGAGCTGCCGGAGCCCAAAGGCAAGAGCGCGTTCCTCCAGTTCTTCGGTCAGTTCACCAATCCCATCGTCATCACCCTGCTGGTGGCGGCGGTCATCGCGGTGGTCACCGGCGCCACCAACAACGACGCCAGCCAGGGCACACTCGCGCGCTACGGCGACGCCATCGCGATCTTCCTCATCGTCGTGCTCAACGCTGTGCTCGGCTACTACCAGGAGCGACGGGCGGAGGCGGCGCTCGACGCCCTCAAGAAGATGCAGGCGCCGTCCGCGCGCGTCTTCCGCGACGGCTCGGTGACCAGCATTCCCGCCGCCGAGGTGGTCCCCGGCGACATCCTCGAGCTCGAGGCCGGCGACGCCATCGCCGCCGACGCGCGTCTCTTGCAAACGGTCGACCTCGCAGCGCAGGAGTCGTCGCTGACCGGCGAGTCGATGCCTTCGGGAAAGGACGCGCTGGCCGCACTCGAGGACGACGCGCCGCTCGGCGATCGCGCCAACATGCTCTTCACCGGTACGCTGGTGGTGCGCGGCAAGGGCCGGGCGGTGGTGGTGGCCACTGGCGGGCGCACCGAGCTCGGCAAGCTCTCCGCGCTCATGAACGCCCCCAACGAGACCAAGACCCCGCTCGAAGAGCGCCTCGACGCCTTCGGCAAGCAGATCTTGTGGGTGTGCCTGGGACTGTCGCTGTTTCTCTTCGTGTGGGGCATGCTCTTCACCGACAAGAAGTGGCACGCGCTCCTCCTCGAGGCGGTGAGCCTGGCGGTGGCAGCCATCCCCGAGGGCCTACCGGCCATCACCACCATCACGCTCGCCCTCGGCATGCAGCGCATGGCCAAGAAGGGCGCCATCATCCGCAAGCTGGCCGCGGTGGAGACCCTCGGGGCGGCCACCGTCATCTGCTCCGACAAGACCGGCACCTTGACGCAGAACGAGATGACCGTGCGCGAGGTGTACGCCGGTGGTCAGGGCTTCGAGGTCACGGGCATCGGCTACGGGCCGGAGGGCCACATCAAAGACGACAAGGGAGAGCCGCAGGAAGGTTCGTCGCTGCTGCGCGACCTCCTGGCCACCAGCGCCCTGTGCAACAACGCCAAGATCGAGAAGAAGGAAGACGGCTCGTACCGGGTGGTGGGCGACCCCACCGAAGGCGCGCTCCTCACCCTCGCCGCCAAGGGCGGCACCCCCAAGGAGTCCGTCGCGCCGGGCATGCAGGTGGTGCGCGAGATGCCCTTCGACAGCGATCGCAAGCGCATGACCGTGGTGACCCTGGACGAGAGCGGCAACCGTGTCGCACACACCAAGGGCAGCGCCGACATCTTGCTGCCCCTGTGCACCCACGTGGCGATGGGCGACGAAGTGCGCCCCCTCGACGACGCCGGCCGCGAGCGCATTCTCCGGGAAGCCGAGCGCATGAGCGGCAAGGCACTCCGGGTGCTGGGCATGGCGCGCCGCGAGGACCTGGAGCACCACGACGACGGCACCGACATCGAGCAGCACCTTACCTTCCTGGGGCTGGCCGGCATGATCGACCCGCCCCGAGAGGGTGTGAAAGAAGCCATTCGCGCCTGCGCCGAGGCCCACGTCCGCGCGGTCATGATCACCGGCGACCACAAGCTCACCGCGGTGGCCATCGCCCGCGAGCTCGGCCTGTGGGACGAGGGCGCCATCGCGCTCACCGGCGCCGAGGTCACCAAGCTCTCCGACGCCGACCTCGGCGATCGCGTGGAGTATGCACGGGTCTTCGCCCGGGTGACGGCGGAGCAGAAGCTGCGCATCGTGAAGGCGTTCAAGAGCAAGGGCCACGTGGTGGCGATGACCGGCGACGGCGTCAACGACGCACCGGCCCTCCGCGAGGCGCACATCGGCATCGCCATGGGCAAGGACGGCACCGACGTGGCGCGCGAGGCCGCCGACATGGTGCTGGCCGACGACAACTTCGCCACCATCGTGGACGCGGTCCGCGAAGGGCGCGCCATCTACCGGAACATCCAGAAGTTCATCTTCTTCTTGCTCTCGTCCAACGCGGGCCTCCTGGTGTGCGTGTTCGCCACCGCCTTCTTCCCCAAGCTGCTGGGCCTGCGGCCGCTGATGATCCTGTGGATCAACCTGGTGACCAACGGTCTGCCGGCGCTGGCCCTCGGCGTCGATCCGCCGGACCCGACGCAGATGATGGACCCGCCGCGCAAGAGCAAGGACGGGCTCCTGGGCAAGCGCGAGTACCTGGGCATCGCCGCAGTGGGCGTGGTCATGGGCGGCAGCGCCGTCGCTTGCTACTTCATTCCCTGGAGCGAGACCGGCAGCGACTCGGCGCGCGCCCTGTTCGCCCGCGCCGCAGCGTTCTCGCTGCTCGCGCTCTCGCCCCTGTTCCACGCCCTCAACTGCCGGTCCCCCACGCGCAGCGTGGCCATGGTGCGCCCGGTGTTCCCGTGGCCGCTGGTGGTCGCGCTGGCGCTCTCCGCGGCCATTCACCTGATCACCATCTTCGTGCCGGCGCTTCGCACGGTATTCTCGACGTACACGCTGACGGTCATGGACTGGCTGCTGCTCATCGGCCTGTCGTTCGCCATCGTCCCCATCTTCGAGCTGCTCAAGCTGCTGCAACGCACCGGGGTCGTGGCCAGCGACTTCGGTCCCATGTCCCGGAGACGTCCTTCGTGAACAGAGCCCACATCGCCCCCGTCGTTCTTCTCGCGGCTATGGTCGCCTGCGGCGGAGGCGCGGGCGGGCAGGACTCCAAGGTCGGCGGCGACAAGACCGGCGGCGATCACGATCACAAGGGCGGCAGCGCAGACGACTCCATCGGGGAGGCGGCGCGCGCACAGGGAGGCTTCTCGGTGCTCGGCGGGAGTGACAACGCCCAACCGCCGACCACCCTCGGACCGCCGCTCATGGCGCGCCTGGTGCTCGACGACGCAAAGGTCAAGGTCGACGGTCTGTTGCGCGAGTGGCCCAAGCTCTCGCCGGCGAAGCTCGAAACGGGTCGCTCCAAGGCCAAGGCGTCGTTCGCCATCCAGTACGACGACACCAAGCTCTACATCGCCGGGGACGTCGAGGCAGCGACGTTCGTGCGCACCGACAAGGCGGCCGAGAGCGAAGACCACGCGCGCCTCTCCATCGCTTTCCCTTCGGCCAGCGGCTTCGTGCACCACGAAGTGGGCCTCTTCGCTGGCAAGGCCGGCGAGACCGCGGGGGTGGTGCGCTTCTTGAGCGGCCCCAAGCGCGGCGAGGTGGCGAGCGGCGCCAAGATCGTCGAGGCCCCGCACAAGGGTGCAGGATACACCTTCGAGGTGGCCATCCCCTGGAGCGCCTTCGGCGAGACCGGCATCCACATGGGGCTGCGCGGCGCCCTCGGCTACGTCACCGAAGGCGGCAAGGCCTCGGTGGCCACCGGAACGTTCGGCAGCCCGCGCGCCCTGCCCCAGCTGCTCACGGAGCCGGAGATCGCGGTGCTGGAGGGGCTGCTGGAGCCCAAGGGCATCGCCGACACCGCACCGGCGTTCGATATCCTGGCCGACGTGGCGGGCGACGCATCGAAGGAACGGATCGCCGTGTACGGTCACTTCCTCACCGTGTGCGGACCGAAATTCCGCGACGGCAAGCAGTTCTTCTTCCGCGATCTCGGCGGCGACGTTCTGGGCGTCGAGGCACGCAGCGTGAGCGGCCGCGGCAAGGACGATCTCCTGGTGCGCCGGCGCATTCCGGTGGAAGGCACGACGCGCGAGCTCCTCGAGGTGTGGAGCTTTCGCGGCGACGAACCGGAAGTGATCTTCGGGCAAGAGATCGCCGTGGCCAAGGGCGACAAGCGGATCGCCAACGCCGCGCGCATCGGCAAGGGCGAGATCGAGATCACCACCGACAAGGCGAGCGGCTGGGACTTCGGGACCTACCGCGAGGCCACGCTGGAGGGCGCCGAGCCCATCCTGCTCCCCTGGGGTACCGTGCGCTCCCGCGTCTACAAGCTCGAGGGCGGGAAGTTCGTGCGCGGCAAGGAAGTGACGCAAGCGGGGGCTACGCCGCCGCCGGTGGCCACGCGCGAGCCGGAGCGCGTCCTACCGAAGGACGTACCCACCCCGAAGGTCTCCGCCGGCGCCGACATCTCCGGGCGCGCGCTCGAGGAGTTTCGCAAAGCCCGCGGCATCGGGGCCGAGGTCAAGCCGCGCTTCGACCTGGCGGTCACGGTGGCGGAGGACCCCAAGCCCGAACGGGTGCTCCTCCTCGGTCGCGATTTGCTGGTGTTCGGCCCCGGCTTTCGCGGCGGTAGCCGCTACGAGTACCTCTCGCTCGATCAGTTCGAGGGCGACGGTGACATCCAGGACGTCACCGCGCGCGATCTGAACGGCGACGGCAACGCCGAGATCATCGTGCGCGGCACCCGGCACATCCAGAACGGCGGCGAGAAGGTCGAGAGCGACGGCATCTTCGTGTACGGCGTCGAGGAGCGGGGCATCCGCCGCATCTTCGCCATCGAGACCGGGCGCAGCCAGGCCAAGAATCGCATCCAGGGCATGGTGCAGTTCATCCCCGCCAAGAGCGGCCGCGGCTTCGACATCGACGTGCGGCCGGGCATGGCCAAGGGGTGGACCGAGAAGACCTACCCGTGGCCCGAGGATCCGGCCGGCGGCAGCATCGAGCCGCTGCTGCTCCCTTGGGGCAAGACCAAGAGCCGCAGCTACGCCTGGAACGGCACCAAGTTCGCGCCCTGAGGCGTCAGTCCTTGGTGCAGCGGCCGTAGGGATCGAGCTTGGTGTCGGTC
>JABFRG010000714.1 GCA_013141295.1 Polyangiaceae bacterium | reverse complement strand
CCCTGGTGGAGGAGGAGGACGCCGAGGAGAGAGAAGCCCTCATCACCCTCGGGATAGTCGCTGGCGCCCCGGCGTTCGGCGAAGAAAGGCGGACGAAGTGAGGGCTCGGGATGGTGGGCGCCGCCAGCGTACGCGGCGTCGCGCAACGGCTGACGTCGTTTCGTCGCCCGAGTACTCTGGCGACGTGGCCACGACGAAGAAGCGGGCGATGCGCAAGACGGTGGCCACCGATGCGCCGACCCTTCCCGAGCGCCGCCCGTACTACCTCGGCGCCGTGGCTGGTGAATCCGCGTCCCCGCTCGATGTTCTCGAAGGCACCGGCGCCGCTGCTCGCGCGGCGATCGACCTTGGCCACGACGATCTCGCCATCGTCCTGCTAGCCGTGGCGCGGCTGGCCAACGCGTACGTTCATCCTCCGCGGCGCGGGACGGCGAGCAGCCTCAATGAAGACGCTCACGCGCGCGAGAAGCGCGAGAGGGACGAGGCCGACCGCACGAAGGCGCACCGTGCATCACTCCTTCAGGACCCGCTCGAGTGGGCCCGCCCATTCCTCTCCGCGGGCCGCCGGCGTCGTCGCGGCGGGGCGCCAGGCACGGCGGACGTCGGGCCGCTCGATCGCGGCGAGCTCATGAAGTACCTCGCCGCAACGCCGCTCAGTGTGGAGGGATTCGAAGCCATCGGAGTGACGACTCTGGACGCAGCGACGAGCCTCGAGAGGTCGGTAGACGCGGCGTGGAGCGAGCTGCCTCCTTTGGCGCTCGCGACCGCCGCGGTGGGCACGATCGAAGCCGCCGTGAACCTGGTGGGCCTTCCCGACCCGGGCGACTTGCATTGCCGCGTTGCCCGCGAGATTCACGCAACCCAGAAGCGAAGCAAAGTCAGCCAACGTACGGCGACGGCAGACACCTTCGTTGCGGCGGTCCTCCGCGGATGGTCGCAGAAGGCGGGGCGATCGAACTTTGCTCGCGGCGCTATCGGGTGGTGCGAATTCACGCGAAAGCGTTTCGGTCTATGGCCGTGACACTTCGCGGCGAAGTGTCACGGCGGGTGCCGTCGACGCGTCCACGCGTCAGCGTAGGCGTATGCGAAGCCATCCCACCGATGCTGACGTAGCCGCCATCGCCGCCGAGACCGCCGCCGACCCCCGCAGCGTGGTGCGAAGGCTGGCTGGCCTTCCTGTTCGTACATGCGTGGCCCGCGCGATCGATCGAGCCATCGCGGCTCGGGTCCTCGCGGGCATCCGCTCGCCCTCAACGCCGCCGCCATCGGCCCCCTGAACCATCTTCCGCAGCGTCAGGCGCGCGCTGCACGTCGCCCACAAAAAGGCGACGCCCCGGGACACGACCCCCGAGGCGCCAACGGAGCCAATTATGCGTAGCACAGCTCGGCGCACCGCGCCCCTCGAAGAGAAGGACCCCGTAGCCACCGCGCTCGCCGCTGCGGTGGAAGCGCACGCGATGTACCTGCGCGCCCTCGCCAACGCGAGCCGTGGTCCGGAGTTCGTGCCCGCCAGCGCGACCGGCATCGCGCGGCCGCAGCTGCGTCGCTGGGAGCTCGCCGGTACCGTCCGCGTCCTCCGCGCCGGCCGCGAGAAGCTCTACAACATCCAAGACATTGCGGCACTTGGCGAGCGGGCTTCCGAGCTCGCGCCGAAGCCTGAGCTGGCGAAGACGACGGACCCCACCGTCGCACTTGCCGCCATCGCGGCGAGCGTTCGCCAAGGTGGCCGCCGGTGAAAGTTCTCGTGGGTGCGATGGTTGATGCTCCCCTCGCGGCCTTCGACGCGCGTCGCTTGGACGCTGTGGCTCGTGCGGCGCTTGTCCCATGTCGCGCCTGCGCCGAGGCCCGCAAGCGCACCGGCCGCCAGCCGCGCGGATGCGCGCCGTTCTTCGAACGCGTGCGCGTCGTGGGCGACCGCGTGATCGCCGGCCGCGGCATGTGGCCCGACGTTCGGCGTGCCTTCGTGGACCCGGCGAGGGTCGAACGGATCGACGTGACAGTGCTGGGGGAGCCGCTCAACGTGACCTTTCGCGGGGAGCTCAGGCCGGTGCAAGCCCGCATCCTCACGGACCTCGGAGAGCGCCGCCTCGCGCTCGTGAGTGCACCGCCCGGGACCGGCAAGACTGCCTTGCTTCTGGCGTGGATTGCGAAGTGCGGACGCTCGGCTCTGGTCATCGTGCCGACGATCGAGCTCTTGCGGCAGACCGCGCGCGAGGCGGAGCGGTTCCTCGGGGTGCGGGCAAGCATTCTGGGCGATGGGTCCGCCGAGATCGGGTCGCTCACGATCGCCACTCCGCGTAGCGCGCTGGCTCACGTCGAAGCTCTGGGCGGCCGGTTCGGCTTGCTGGTTGTCGACGAGCTACACCTCGCTGGCGCGGACACCTACCTTCGCCTTTTCGAGCGAATCGACGCGCGCTTTCGCCTCGGACTCTCGGGGACGATGGCTCGCCCCGATGGCCGTTTCCCGCTGGTGGAAGCGCACTTTGGCTCGCTCGCCTCGGCGATCGTCGCGGAACGGGCGGACCTCGAGAGCGAAGGGGTTCTAGTGGCGCCGAGCTACCAGCCGGTTCCCACGGGCTTCCGTGCAGCATACAGGAATGCCGGGGACTGGCCCGGGCTCGTCGACCAGCTGTACCAGGACGATGCTCGCAACGCCGTGATCCGCGATTGCGTCGCGCGCGAGTGCACCGGTGGCGTGGTCGGCCTCCTGCTCTGCGAGCGCATTCAGCCGCTCGAGCGCCACGCCGAAGCGCTGCGGGCACGTGGCCTTCGTGTTGCCGTCGTGCATGGTGGCCTATCCACGATCGAGCGGGCGACCGCGATCGAAGCCGCTCGAGCGGGCGATGTGGAAGTCCTGGCGGGCTCCTCCGTCGCAGATATTGGCCTCGACATACCGCGTCTCGCCCGCGTCTTCCTCACGTCACCCACGCGCGCATGGCCCCGCTTCGTGCAGCGCATCGGCCGCATTTGCCGTCCGTTGGAAGGCAAGGGGGCCGCGATCGTTCTCGACTTCGTGGACGATGCTGGACCGCTTCGCGCGCAGGGTCGCGCCCGTGCCGAGGCGTTCGCTCGCGAGTGGCCGTCCCCGACGCTCCAGGGGGTTGCATGATCTCCGCCGCCGTAGCCCACCGGGCCCGCGTCGCGGCCTTCCTGGCGGCTTGGGCGCCGACGTGCCGGTGCGTGCGTGCCGAGCTCGAGCCCGACCTCCGAGAAGAGGGCGGGGTGGTACGTTGCGCACGCTGCGATCGTCCGTTCGTCGCCCGCCAGCGGGGCGGAGCATGACCGCACCCGCACGCAAGCTCGCGACCACGAAGCGCGCGAAGGCTGAGAACGACACGTCGGAGCTGCTCGCCGCGGACCTGCTCATCGAGTTCTTCTCCACCGCGCGGCGCGATGTGGTCTTGCCGATCCTCGAGCTGGTGGAGCCGAAGTACTTTCCTGACTTCTCCGACGGGCGGGTATTTGACGTTCTCCGGTTGCTCCACACCGAGGGCCGGAGCGTCGACTCGGCGAACGTGAAGCGCGCAACGGACGCTGGCGGGCCGGCGAGCGCTGCAGCATACGATTCATGGCTCGAGGCCCTTGGACGCCGCCGAGGAGGCAGCGGCATGCCCTCGCCGAGTACTCAGGCCGCGAAGGAAGCGGCGGATACTCTCAAGGCCGCGTGGACCGCGAAACAGGTTGAGGCCGAGCTAGAACGTGCCGCTGGGCTGTCCCGTGTGGGGAATAGCGGCGAGCTGGCGGAGCTACTTCGAGGCCTCGCGGCGCGGGTGGAGGCCGAGGCGAATCCTGACGGTCGGGTGGCGATCGAAACGTTCGGGGTCGCGGACATGCTCGCGCCTCTCGGTCCCGTGCCGTGGCTCGTGTCGGGACTCGCGATTGCGCCCGGAGCCCCGACTCTCATCGCCGGCTTCGGCTTCTCGCGGAAGAGCCTCTTTGCGGAGGGACTCGCGCTGTCTGTGATCTCGGGCGTCCCGTTCCTCGGCGAGTTCCCCACGCGATCGGGGTCCGTCTTGGAGCTCCAGGCGGAGCAAGGTCGCCGCCTCACGATCGACCGGTACCAGCGACTCGCACGCGGCCACGGGGTCGACCTCCGCGCGATTGCGCCCGACAGCCTTCGCGTTGCCACGCTTCCTCCGTGCCTGGACCGTGACGACGCGGAGGCGCTTCTCCTGAGGGCGATTGCGCCTCCTGGGCGTCCGCCCACCACCATGGTGATCCTGGACTCGCTTCGCGCCTTGGTACCGACCCTGGACGAGAACTCGAGCGACGTGCGCCGCCCGCTAGACATGCTCACCCGCCTCTCGGAGAAGACCGGCGCCACCTTCGTAGTCATTCACCACGCCGGCAAGCCATCGGCCGATCGCGCCAATGGCGCCCGCTTCGCTCCACGCGGTTCGTCGGCGATCTTCGATGCCGCCCAGTCCGTCTTCGTCCTGGCGTCCGAGGACGGAAAGGCTCCGTCACGCGTCACCCACACGAAGGACCGCATCCTGGGCGCGACCGTGGACGACTTTGCTTTCGCGAGCGAGGACGTGGCGATCAACGGCAATCCGCGCGGCGGCTTGCTGCTCAAGCTTGTGGGGGTCGACGAAGCGGAGGCGGGAGCGGCGAGCACGCTGTCGGAGGCGAAGGCACGGATTCTGCGGTGCCTCGCTCACGACCGGGATTGTCGTTCGGCGAGCGAGCTCGCGCGGCGTGTGACTGGGCGCAAGGCTACCGTGTTGGCCGCTCTCCAGGAGCTTCAGGACCGCGGCCTGGTGGTCTTCGCCGAGGGCGCCCTCCGGCTCCGTTCGGAGGTCTCGTGAAGGCCCGATTTTCGTTGCTGGCGAGTGGTTCCCAAAGTGGTTCCGGAGGGGTCGGCCCGGGAACCACTTTGGGAACCACTCGCC
>JABFRG010000857.1 GCA_013141295.1 Polyangiaceae bacterium | reverse complement strand
CCGAGCGACAGGACCCCGCATCCTCTCCGCACCCGCAGACCGCGAAGGCTTCCCAGCACCCGCGCATCCCCCGCTTCCTTCGCGCTGGGCAGCACGTCGCGCTTCGCCTGGCAGCTCTTGGCGGCCCGCAGATCCAGCACCACCTTGGCGGCGCTCGATGCGTGCGCGCGAACTTCGGGCTTTTGCACCGACGCCGCTGCGCGGGTCCGCGACGGCGAAGGCGTCGCCGCCTGCGCCATCTCGAGAAGGAGATCGAAGCCGTCCTCGCCGAACGGCCCCTCGAGGAGAGCGAACGCAGCGTCCGACGCCGGCGCGGGACCTTGCGCGACCGTGCGAGCCAGCTCCGAGAGGCTCGAGTCGCCGGCCGCCGCGCGATCGAGCTCGAGCACCCGCCCGAGGACCTTCATGGCCTCCGCGTCGTCACCACTCGCATGGAGCGTCTGCACTTTGGCTCGCTGCACCTGCGGATCATCGTCCGGCGATCGCGTGGACGGTGAGGCCATGGGCGCGCCGCCCTCGCCGAGCGTCGCACGCGGCGCACGCGTTCCCACCACGATGCTGGCCACCACGAGCACGAGGAGCAAGACCGCGAGCGACCCGCCGATGACGAGGCGCGTTCTCGAGGGGACGCGGCGCACCAAGGAGAGGAGCGCGCGGCCTCGTTCCAGGGCGGCCACGCGGGGCCCCGGCGAAAAGTTGGTGCGCGCCACCGCATCGGAGGCCGACCATCGCGCGGAAGACGACGCACCAGGGGCCACGAGGGAGCGCGGAAGCTCACGAAGGGCGTCGATGGCGGACACCAGGTCGGCACCGGTGGCGAGCCGCTGCGGCACTTGCTTCTCGAGGAGGCGACGCACCAGGGTCTCCACCGCCGCTGGCACCGTCACGCCCGGCGCCCGTTCGTTCATGGGGGGAACGGCGGTGAGCACGTGCAGCGACAGGTACGCCTGGGGATCGTCCGCCTCGAACGGCAAGTACCCGGTGAGCATCTCGTAGAGCATGATGCCCACGGCATACAGGTCCGCTGCCGGCCCCACCGCGTCGCCCACCGCTTGCTCCGGCGCCATGTACTCGGGTGTTCCGAAGATGGTGCCGAGCCGCGTGAGCACCGCGCCCGCCTCCGCGCCGTTCTTGGAGACCGCCTCCACCGAGACCTTGGCGATACCGAAGTCGAGGATCTTCACGAAGTCCGGGTCGCCGTCCCGGCTCACGAGCATGACGTTCTCGGGCTTCATGTCTCGATGGATGATGCCCATGTCGTGCGCGCGCCCCAGGGCCAGGGCAATCTGCCGCGCGATGTGCAGCGCGCGCACGGGCGAGAGCGGCCCCTCGCGAATGACGTCGCGCAAGGTCGGTCCTTCGAGATACTCGAGCACCAGGAAGAACGATCCGTCCCCGGTGCGTCCGAAGTCCGTCGCGTGCGCCACGTGCGGGTGGTCGATGTGCGCCGCGGCCACCGCCTCGCGCTCGAACCGCGCGAGAATCTCCGCGTTCCGCGACATGTCGGCGTGGAGCACCTTGATGGCCACGCGCTTGTGCATGAGCACGTGCTCCGCCAGGTACACCGCGCCCATGCCGCCGGCGCCCAGGAGCTTCTTGATCTCGTAGCGATCGGAGAGCGTCTGCCCCACGAGATCCGAGGTGGACGGCTTCTTCGGCTGGGGAGTCTGGAGACGCGGCGGTCTCTCGGTCTCGCGTTCGCCCGGCAGCGTCATCACCGATGAGCTTAGCACCAACCGTCCGTACCCACGCCCGAGGAACGGCATATGTTTCCTCCGTGGGGTCGATGTAGGCGCTACTCGTGGATGAACACCACGGTGCCGGTGAGCGCCTTGGCAGCGCCGTGCCAGCCTTCCGGCACCTTGGGCTCGGTCCAGAAGAAGATGCGCCGCGCGTCCTCCGGCGAGAGGTTGATGCACCCGTGGCTCTTCGGCATGCCGAAGACGTCGTGCCAGTACGCCGCATGCAGCGCGTAGCCATCCTGGAAGTACTGCACGTACGGCACGTCGCGCAGCTCGAACTCCTCGCCCACCGCCCGGGAATCCATGGTGGTGGCCAGGTACTTGGTGTGGATGCGGAAGATGCCGCGGGTGGTCGACTTGGTCTTCTCGGGATCGCCGAGCCCGGCTTCGCCGGTGGAAACGAGTGTAACGTACACAGGCTTCTCACCCTCGAAGAGGATGAGCATCTGCTTGTGGATGTTGATGTCGATCCAGCGCTCGCCCTTCACCGCCCAGCCGGGCATCTTCTTGGGAATTTCCACCCGACTGGTGCCGCGGTCGTCGATCCAGTCGCCCTCTTGCGTTTCGTAGTGGAGGACGCCGTCGATGAAGCGCTGGTGCCCGGTGAGCGAGACCACCGCGCGATAGGGCAGTCTCCCGACCACCTTGAGCTTGCCGCCTTCGACGTGGAGCTTCTTCTGTCCGCGCTTGCGAATGATCGCGAAGGGCATCGCCGCCTCGTCCGGAAGGCGCACGCCGTGGTAGTCGGAGCCGCGAATCGGTCGCAGCCGATCGGTGGGGAGCACGCGCAGGTCGGTGGTGAGCCCGTAGCGGCGTCCGTTGTGCAAGAACGTGTCGACGAAGGAGATGCCGTTGTGCGTGGCGACCTCGCCGATCTTCACCGCCCCGCCCTTGGCGGTCCCGGAGAGGTTGGGCACCGTGCCCCCGTTCTGGAGGAACCAGGGAATGTCCTTGTCGGAGAGCCCCTGCGCCAGCGCGTCGGCGGCGCCGATCATGGTCCCGCCCGCGGCCGCGCGATAGCGCATCCAGAGGTCGAGTCCGTACGAGGCGCCGCTCTCCTTGTCCTTCACCCAGCGCTTCAGATGGGTCGCGAGGTGCGGCTCGTAGAGCTTCAGATCTTCGTCGGTGGGAATGCGCGAGTACACCGGGCCCCCGCGCTTCACGGTTCCGTACACGTACGGCAACCGTTCGCTGGGGTCCGGGCGCCGGGTCGACGCGCGCGCGATCGGGTGCTCGAGGTCGAGCGTGGCCTGGTCGCCGAGGCACACGAAGCCCATGGGCTTGATCTTGCGAAAGCTGCCCGGGCAACCGGGGCCCTGCACCGCGCGCGGATCCATCTCGACGACGGCGCCGGCGCGCAGCTGGCCGAGCTTCGGGGCGCTGGTGTCGGCCTTGGCGTACACGTGGGTCTCCATCGCGATGCTCGCGAGCCGCGGACCACTGGTGGGCGGCGGCGGCGACGGATGCGCGACGCCCGCGAGGTCCACCGGCGGAAGGCCGGTTTGCGAGGGCAGATCCGGAAGCTCAGCCGTACCTCCGTTGGCGCTGGTCGCCACCGTGAGCGATGGCGCCCCGGAAGAAAGTTCTGACTTGCTGCATCCCCACGCGGCAGCAACGAGGCTCGCGACGACGATGGAGGAACGGAAATGCATGACTCCCCGGGCATCGCCGATCCGCGCGAAATGGGCCAAATTTTCGCTGATTTTTTCCAACGAGAAGGTGCGTTCTACACGCGACCTCGCAAAAGTTTTCGTAGCTTGCGGCCTCTCACCCTCACGCCCGATTGCTCCGTGCAACGCTGGTGGGTTCGTGCAAAGCTCGCGTGTGGAGGTCGTGGGAGATGAACGGACGCAGGCTCTTTCTTTCGGTTGCAGTGTTGTGCGCGGCGCTCGGCGCTTACGCGTGCTCGAGTGATCCCGAGGAGACCGGCGGCGCGTCTTCGAGCGGTGGCGCCTCGTCGAGCGGTGGTGCTTCGTCGAGCGGTGGCTCTTCGAGTGGCGGCTCCTCCAGCGGTGGTTCCTCGTCCGGCGGCAACGACGCGGGGACGAACGACGCGGCGGCCGACACCGGTCCCTCCGGTCCCAACGCCTTCACCGACGCGGGCGCCTTCGCGGCGTGCACCAACAACAACAACGCCCACGTGAATGCTCACGGCGGCACCGGCAACCCGGCGAAGCAAGCGTGCCTCACCTGCCACAAGAACGGCGGCTCCGCCGGCGGACGCCGCGCCTGGCACGTGGCGGGCACGGTGTTCAAGGACAAGGCCGGCACCATGCCCGCAGCGGGCGTTCAGGTCGCCGTGCGCGACGGCGCCGGCAAGCGCGAGATCGTCTGCACCAACGCCGAAGGCAATTTCTGGTCGGTGCCCAACATGGGCACCAACCCGGCGTTCCCCGCCAAGACCGGCGTGCGTGACGCCACCAATACCTCGCTCATGGTCGCCGATATCGCCGCCGGCGATTGCAACGGTTGCCACAAGGGTGGCGGCGGCACCGACTTCATCCACGTTCCCTGATTGCCACTCGCGTTTTTTTGTCGCGTTTTTTGTCGAGGCCCCATGAACCGACCCGCCCTTCTCTTCCTCTCGCTCATCACCGCGGCGGCCTGCGCCTCCAGCGGAGGCTCCGATCTGCTGAGCAGCAGCGGCGGCGGCTCCAGCGGTGCGTCCGGAAGCTCCAGCGGTGGGTCGAGCTCCTCCGGCGCATCCGGCTCCAGCAGCGGCGCATCGGGTAGCTCCTCCGGCGCATCGGGCAGCTCCTCCGGCGCATCGGGCGGCCTCGACGCCGGCAAGGACGGCACCGTGGTCGCCGACGCCGGCATCAACGCGTTCACCGGCGCCGGCGCGTTCGCCGCCTGCACCCCCACCAAGAGCTCGATCACCAACAAGCACAACGGCCCCATAGGGAGCTCCAACCCCGCGGGCCGCAACTGCCTCGATTGTCACAAGGTGGGTGGCTCGGCAGGCGCGTATCTCATCGCCTTCGGCGGCACCATCTACACCAACGGCGCGGGCACCACGCCGGTGGGCGCGGGCATCGAGGTCCGGCTCCGGGACTCCGCCGGCCGCACCTCGTCGTCGTGCACCGACAGCGCCGGCACGTTCCACGAGCAAGAAGCCATCGCCCCGAAGTTCCCGCTTCAAACGGGCGCGCGCAACGCAGCAACCACCGTGCTCATGGTCGGCAACGCCACCGGCGGCGGTTGCAATGCCAATGGCTGCCACAGCGGCGTCGGTGGTACCATGCGCATCCACCTCCCTTGACCCTGCTCCGTCACCCCGAAGGCGCCAGCCGCTCTGCCGGCGTTCGCTTCCACGAGAACGTCCACGGCGTCTACTTCGACGATCTGGACGCCTACCGAATCCTGCACAATGCACGCTATTTGCTGCTGTTCGAGCGCACCATCGGCTCGTTCTGGCAGCGACTCGGCTGGGGGCATTCGCTGGAGCTCGACGACAATCCCGACAGCATGCACTACGTGCGCGCGAACCACATCGAGTACCACCGGCCGGTCACCGGCGTCACCGAGGTACGGGTGCGGGTGTGGATCGAGAAGGTCGGCGAGACCAGCCTCACCTTCGCGTTCTGCGTGATGCCCATGGACGAGGACGTCGACTTCGCCACCGGCAGCCGCGTGCTGGTCCGCGTCGATGGCGAGACCAAGCGCCCCACCCGCTGGAGCGACAGCTTCCGCGCCAAGGTGGGCCCCTGGCTCCGCAAACCCTCCCCCTAGCTCGTGCTCGTGCTCGTGCTCGTGCTCGTGCTCATCGGAAGCTAACCGCGGGGGAGCCAGAGCCGTAGCGTGGTCCCCTTCCCGGCCGCGCTATCCAGCTCGAGATCGCCGCCGAGGGTGGCGATACCCACGTGCACGATGCACAGCCCCAAACCTTTGCCGCGCTTCTTGCCGCGGGTGGTGAAGAACGGGTCGAAGGCCTGCGCGAGCGTTGCCGGCGCCATGCCTTCACCGTCGTCCGCGAGCTCCAGCCGCAGGTTCTTTCCGTCTTCGGCGGTCGCGATGCGCAGGAGCTTGGCGCCGGCCTCCTGTGCGTTGCTCAGTGCCTCCGTCACCATCCGCTCCAGCAGCGCGGTGCTGGCGCGCACGGTGTGCCCCGGCGCGCCTCCGACCAAGGTCGGTTGCACCGGTCCACGCTCCGCCGCCAGCTTCTCCACCAGCGCGGCCAAGGCGTCGTCGAGCACCACCGGATCGTGGGTGATGCCTTCGGTGACGCGCAAGCGCGAGAGGCGATGGGTCCAGCCGGTGGCCGAAGCGACCGACGCCGTGAGCGCGTCCACTTCCGGCCGCAGCGAGGGCGGAAGCTCCGTCGAGCTGTCGAGTCCTTCCGCCACGCTCTGCGACACCGCGAGCACGTTGTTGAAGTCGTGCCCCACCTTCGCGAGGAGGGCGTAGCGCACCATCAGTTCGTCGGAGGGGGCCACTTTCACGGGGTTGCCCCGACGATATCAGGCCCATGGCCGCGCCTGGGGCCCGCCGTGAGCCGATTTCCCCGTCCACGCGCCACTCCCCTGGGAAACCGTCCCCGTTGCGCCCCTCGCCCCGCGTTGATAAGAGGCTAGTCCTGCCATGGCCAAATCGAAAGTTGCCCTGATCCGCACGTCCCCGAAGACCGTCCTCGAGGACTACCACCGGCTCATGAACCTCGCCGGCTACCAGGAGGTGGTCGACAAGTCCGCCGACACCGCGCTGAAGGTGAACATCTCCTGGCACTTCTTCTACCCGGGTTCGTCCACCGTGCCCTGGCAGCTCGAGGGCGTCATCCGCGCCATGAAGCAGGACGGCTACAAGACCGACCTCATCCACGCCTGCCACAATCGTACCGTGGTCATCGACGCCCACCTCGGCGAGCGCGAGAACAAGCAGATCGACGTGGTGAAGGCCCACGGCCTTCGCAACGTCCACCTCTACGAGGGCGGCGAAGAGTGGATCAACGTCAAGGACGCGGTGGGTGATCTCACCAAGAAGTTCCTCTGCCTCAACGAGGTCTTCCCCAAGGGCTTCAGCATCCCCAAGCGCTTCATCGGCGAGAACATCATCCACCTGCCGACGGTGAAGACCCACATCTTCACCACCACCACCGGCGCCATGAAGAACGCCTTCGGCGGCTTGCTCAACGAGCACCGGCACTGGACCCACCCGAAGATCCACGAGACGCTCGTGGACCTTCTCATGATCCAGAAGAAGATCCACCGCGGCGTCTTCGCGGTCATGGACGGCACCTTCGCCGGCGACGGCCCCGGCCCCCGCTGCATGATTCCCCACGTGAAGAACGTGCTCATCGCCTCCAGCGATCAGGTCGCCATCGACGCGGTGGCCGCCAAGCTCATGGGCTTCGACCCCATGGCCGACTGCAAGTTCATCCGCCTGGCCCACGAGCAGGGCCTCGGCTGCGGCGACGTCCGCGACATCGAGATCGTCGGCGATCCCGAGCTCGCGAACGAGAACTGGAACTTCGAAGGCCCGTTCAAGAACATGACCTTCGCCTCCAAGAACCAGCACCGCATTTACTGGGGTCCCCTGAAGGCTCCCATCGAGTGGTCGCTGAAGACCTGGCTCGCCCCCTGGGCCTACGTGGCCAGCGTCAGCTACCACGACATGTTCTGGTATCCCCGCTTCGCCAAGGAGAAGATCGCGCCGATCCTCGAGAGCGACTGGGGCAAGCTCTTCGCCAACTGGGGCCACGTGCACCCGGACGCCGAAGGTCGGGGCTACCCGGACGTGGGCCAGGCCAACCCGGAGCTCGTGCGCATCGGCATGAAGCACTTCCTCGAAGGCGCCCGCCTGGTGGGTATGGCAGTGGCCGAGTCGCCGGAAATCCAGGCGCGCAAGCGCCGCGCCGCGCTGCACGGCACGCACTGAGCTCGGTATCTCCACAAAGCGACGCGGCGGCACACTTCGAAGGAAGAGCGCCGCCGCGTTTGCGTACGAGATGATGGGTGGGCTTCGGCTCTCCTGGGTCCGCCGCACCTCCGTAGGTCCTCGTGCACGGTGCGGCGGGCTTTTTTATGCGCTGCGTAAGAAACCGGGATTTCAGGCCTTTCCGTGACCACTGCAAAAAAGCACGGTAAAACCTTCTGGATCCGACGCCATCCACCGACCCCACCTTGCGCCCTCCAGAGCGCGGTGCGGGTCGAATAGTTTCAGCCACTTACCGAGTTCCAGTGTCATGGCACAGCCGATGCTCCAAGAAAGAGCATGCTCCACTGGCGCTTGCTCCTCGTTACGGGTCTGGTGGCTTCGGTTGCAGTCGCGTGCGGAACAGCCCCTGACGCACCGGCCTTCGACCCCGACCAGGGCGTCGACATCGAGAGCGGTCCGGAGGTCGACGAGACCGCCGACGAGCTCGCCACCCCGATGTGGTTCGCAACCGCGGACACGGCGGCCTGCCCCACCGGCGCGAGCTTCGACGACACCGCCGGCTTCTGCGTCCAGAGTGGCCGGGCGCTCGGACCGTTCTCGCCGGCGATGGTCTCCGCGTGCAAGAGCAGCGGCGGTCAGGACTGCGACGCCGTCAACTGGCCGCTCGCCCAGGCCAAGAGCCTCCGCGGCCAGGAGACCTGCCCCGCCGGTACCACCGTCGACAAGGACCTCGGCGTCTGCACCGACGGCACCAACGTCTACGGTCCGTTCACCCAGCAGATGGTGGACGACTGCACGAGCCTCGGCGGCGGCGCCGCCTGCACCGCGCAGCGCTTCGATCGCAAGTTCGTCACGGCGCTCCCGGACGAAGACGCCATCATCCAGCTCGAGGCCCAGGGCCAAGAGCTGGAGCTCCAGGGCGGCTGCGACAACTTCAACGCCAAGCTCATGAGCTACTACTCGTCGCGCAAGGGCTACGACGCGGTCTCCCGCGCCGGCGTGAAGACGCTCGGTTCCCGCCACAACGGCTGCGCCACCTGGCTGAGCCACGCGATTCGCCAGTCCGGCGGCAACATGCCCATCGAGACCGGCACCGAAGGCTTCCGCGACGCGCTCAAGAGCCGCGGCTGGACGGTCATCCGCAACCGCGCCGATCTTCGCCCGGGCGACGTCATCATCACCAAGGATCGCAAGGGTCGTCCCGGCCACCCGGACCACGTGTACATGTTCGCCGGTTGGCAGGGCTCCTCGCCGCTCGCGGTCGACAACCAGGGTTTCACGCACGCGCGCGGCTCCGGTAAGAGCCCCATCGCCTACGGGCTCCGCGCCCCGAGCAGGAACGGCGGCCAGGGCTGCAACACCAACCCCGATCAGAGCGACGCGAGCGCGCCGGCGAGAGACGTCTGCGTGGGCAAGGCCGACGGCTGGTACTGTTCGCAGCTCGTGACCTACAGCGCCTACCTCTGCGAGAAGCAGTCGATCGCCGGCGGCTGGCAGTGCAGCGACAACACCGTGTGCCGTCCGGGCTCCGACGGCAAGGCCACCCTCTCCGGTACCAAGCCCGGCTGCTTCGGTAGCCGCTGAACGAAGCAGGAAAACGCGCGGTCTCCAAGGAGGCCGCGCGTTTTCGCTATTTCCGAGAACGTCAGTGCGTGATGAGAGAGCTCTCGCGTCCGGCCTGCATCAGATCGAGGGCCACCGAGAGCGCCGCGCGACCGTCTTCGCCGGTGACCGCCGCGGCGGTGTTCTCGAGCACGCACTTCACGAAGGCTTCGTGCTCCACCCGAAGCGGCTCCTTCTTGGGGATGTACGTCTTGATCATGTCGCCTTCGACGGCGCCGGAGAAGTGCGTGGCCGGCTCCCAGGTGTAGTTGACGGCGCCGTTCTTGTACCAGCGAAGGTCCTGCGAGAGGTAGTCGGCCACGTACATGCCGCCCTCGCCCACGACGCTGAGCTCCCGGAGCTTCCAGGGCGAGAGCCAGGTCACGTCGAGCACGCCGATCTCGCCGGACTCGAAGCGAAGCAAACCGGAGAGCATGTCCTCGCAGCTCTTGTGGGCCTTCTGCGCCACCTCTGCGAAGGCGCGCACCACCTTGGAGCCGGTGATGAAGTGCATCGCGTCGATGTCGTGGGTGGCGAGGTCGAGGATGACGCCGACGTCCTGGATGCGTGCCGGAAACGGGCTCAACCGACGAGCATGGAGCTGGAAGATGCGGCCGAGCTCGCCCTCGAGGACGCGCCGACGAATCTCCTGCACTGCCGGGTTGAAGCGCTCGAGGTGGCCCACCATGAGCTTCACCTTGTAGCGGGCCGCGGTCTCGATCATGGCGTCGGCTTCTGCCAACGTCTTGGCGATGGGCTTCTCGACCATCACGTGGATGCCGCGCGCCATGACGTCGCACGCGACTTCCTTGTGGAGCTCGGTGGGCACCGCCAGGGTGGCGATGTCCGGCTTCACCTTGTCGAGCATCACGCGGTAGTCCTCGAAGAGCTCGATCCCGTAGCGACCGAGCGCGGCTCGGTTCTTCTCGCTCGGGTCGCTCCCGGCCACCAAGGTCGAGCCGGGGATCTCCGACGCGACCCGGACGTGGTTCTTCCCCATCGACCCCAGACCAATGACACACGAACGAATCGACACGGGCGCCTCCTCGGCAGAATCCAGTTCTCGAGCTACCGCCTTCGGAAGAGCCCCTCCGGCGGCACCTGTTTAGGCCACCAACGTGGCCTTGAGAAGTCTTGGATGCGCCGAAGGCGCGTCAATTCAGAGTTGCGAACGGCGGGCGGCGCTCAGGGCTGCTCGTCTTTGGCCCAGAAGTTGTTGAAGACGTCGGGACGCGGCTCCCGCGGCGCCGCGGAAACCCCCTTGGCCGCGCCGAGGGCGTTCATGTGCGCGGTCCAACGGTCGATGGCTTCCTTGTAGGCGGGATCCGTCTCCTTGAGGCCCTTGGCTGCGCGGAACGCGGTCCAGCGGGCGTCGATCCAGCCGTGACACCGCCAGAAGAGCTTGTTCTTCATGTTCACCTCGGGATCGCCGAGGTTGGTGGGGCTCTTGCTGTTGGAGAAGCGGTTGTGGAGATAGTTGTGCACGCCGGCGGTGACGTCGGTGGAGTAGCCGTTGCCGGTGCCGGGGCGGGCGCGGGTCTCCAGGTAGAGGCCGAAGTCGTCGTCGGTCGCAAAGTCGAGATCGCTCGAGACCCGGGCGATGGCCTTGGCCATGTTCGGGTTGAACGCGGCCTTGTCGAGGACCGGGTTGTCCTTGTCGGTGACGTCGGTGGGCGGCGTCGTCCACCCCGCGAAGAGCGGCTTGTAACTGGCAGCGGTGAACTTGCCGAGGAGGTGGCGGAGCATCGCCCGGTGCATGGCCAGGAACTCGAGCCCGTTGCCCTTGGCGCCTTCTTGAATGGGCGCCCGCTCCCAGCCCTGGGACTTCGCCCAGCGAATCGAGTCCGGGTAGTTCTTCTGGAGAAAGTCCCACTGCCGCACGGTGTGCCACTCGATGTGGTGGCGGCCCCAGCCGTGGCTGTCCTGGTAGTCGCGGAGCGCCTTGGGCATCGCGAACTTGTCGGCGGTGCCCTTGACGATGTCGTCGGTGTCCACCTCCGGCTCTGCGCTATCGCTGCCACAACCCGGCAGCCAGAGAGCGGCCGAAGCCCCGAGAGCCATCAAGTGGAACGAGCGTCGCGAAACAGCATAGGGAAGGTTCCTCCGAAGCGGATAGGAAGGGCAGACTACAACGGCCGCCTCGAAGTGCCAGTCACCGAGGGCGTCAATTGTGTGTTTTTGTGGTACGCGCGGAATCGCGTCCACCTTCCCCGTCTTCCTTCCGCCCGCGCGAGCGTCGGTCAGGGGTACGCGCGAACGCGCGCGTCGAGCACGCCGGCGAGGAGCTCGGGGCCGTGGAACACCGACCACGAGTAGTCCGCCGGGAACACCTGCCGCAGCTTGGTCCGACCAGCCTTCGGGAACTTCGCCTCGTCGGCAAGGATGCTCTCGCTGGAGAACGCCTGGTTGTGCGAGTGCTGGTGGCAACCGATGCAGTTGGTCTGTGCGTTCTTCGGGCCCCGCTCGATGTACGGGTTCGAGCCCCAGCTCGGTCCACCCACGCCGGGGTGAACGGCGGCCAACGCGTCGCCCAGGGTGCCCGTGTAGCCGCCGCGCGGATCCGGGTCCTGCTCGTCGTAGGCCACGATCACTTCCATCTTGTAGTGGTCCCAGGGGGCGCCCAAGGCCTTGATGGCGGCCGGACGATCGGCGCCGAAATCGGTATCCGGGTCGTCGGACCAGAACAGTGTAATCCACATCCAATCCCGCAGCTCTTTGGTGACGAGGTGCAGGCCCGCCATGCGGAAGTTGGCGCCGTCGCTCAGCGTGACGGTGTAGATGTCGTTGACGCCCGGCGCGAGCTCATCGCCCTCGCCAGCGCCCCAGCCGCCTTGGTCCAGCGTGCCCGCGAGCCGCGCCTTGAGCGAGGCCGCGCTGGTGGTGTGACGCGGGAGCTTCATGCCGAAGTCCGACCGCCACCAGGACGCCTTGATGAGCGCGGCGTCGGCGGGAAACTCGGCGGCGAAGCAGGGCGCGAAGTTGGTGGCGGAGGCCGGCTTGGCGTCGAGCCCGAAGGTGTCGAGCTTGGGCATGCACCGGGTCACCGGCGCGTAGTTGGCGAGGAGGTGCGACGCGAAGCCAGGGCTGTAGGATACACGCGTGTTTCCACCGAGCCCCTGGGCCGCCTGGGCGTCGGTGATCTGCTTCACCCGCGCGATGTAGTCGGCGTCGGACCACGAAGCCGCAGAGGTGACGTTCCAGGTGTACGCCTTCTTGAGCTCGTCTGCGGTGAGCGGCCGGCCGGCCTTGCGGTCCGCGGGCGTGAGGTCGCCATAGGCCTTGGCGAACACGCGGTCCATGTCGTCCTTGCCGTACCAGGTGCGGAAGAGCGGCAGCTTGACGACCTTGCCGTCGTTCTTCGCCGTCTTCTCCCGCACCGAGATGGGCTTGAGGATCTTGGCGACGGCCTTCCAGGCGGCTTCACGGCGCGCCTTCTGCGACTTCGCCAGCTCGGAGACGCGCGGCGCCAGCGTGGTGTCTGCCGGGTAGGCGACGGCCTCACCGACGATCTTTCGCTCGCCCGCCCGAAGGTCCGAGTCGTCTTCGGTGGCGCCGTCCGAACAGCCACCGAACATGGCGAGGCCCAGAGCTGCCGCGCACGCAAACGGTAGAGAGGAGGGTCGAAGGAGGCGCATCGAAGGTACTCGGGTGACGTGGACGCGGCGAGCGTTACGGTGCAACGAGAGAGGTCTCGGATCAGGGAGTGGGCGTGGCCTTGGCCGCGCGGATGGCAGCGTCGGCGGCCACCACGAACACCTTGTTCTGAACCGCGTCACGGACCTCGAACATGATCCAGCCGTCCGAGCGGAAGTGCGGGAAGATGGCGAACTGGCCGGCGTTCATGCGGGAGATGCGGGTCTTCTTCCCGGTGACGAAGTCGGCCATGTAGATGTCCGAAGCGCCCTTGTCCTTGTAGGGAGCGAACTCGGCGTCGGAGGCGAAGTCTTCGCGGGTCAGGTAGTGGTGGGTGACCAGGAAGCGCTCGTCGAAGGAGAAGTTCGCCTTGTTGCCCGCCATGCAGATGCGGCCCACCGGGGTCGCGCCGAACTTGTAGCCGGCGGCGGTCTTGGTGGTGGTGAGGCGCGTGATGGCGTAGCCGAGCATCTTGCCTTCGCCGGCGACGCGGCTGCCGAGGAGCTCGAGGGAGCGACTCGCCATGGTGTCGCCCTGGAACGGGAGCGGCACCGTCTGCACTTCGCCGACCTTGTAGCCACCCTCGGTGCCGGTGGAGACGCCGATGGCGATGCGCGCGGTGGACTCGGGGCCTGCCGAGAGGGTCAGGTCCTTGGCCGAAGACGTGAGCGACGGGTTGTCGCTGGCGAAGGTGTTGTTGATGACGAAGATGTCGGAGAACTCGTTGTCACCCTGGGCCTGCGCCACCGTCTGGTAGAGCGAGATCTGGTCGAGCTTGGAGCACTGCGGCTCCTCGAACGAGATCTGCGTGGTGGCGGGGTTGGTGAGGAGCGACTGCGCGCACACCACGCCGCCCTTGGACGTTCCCTGGAACATGAAGGCCTTGTTGCTGGGGAAGAAGTCCGGGTCGTAGTTGGCCTTGGCGCTGATGAAGCGGGTCTTGGGACCGGCCGGGTCGAGGTTCGCCGCGAGGTCGACGATGACGCTGCGACCACCGCTACCGCCGGTGGCGAAGAAGCGACCGTCGGCCGAGGTGCGCGACCAGTAGTAGGTGGACTGCGTGCCCATGTCCTGAGCGATGCGGAGCGTGTCACCGTTGGCCGACCAGGTCTTGCCGTACGCGGTGGCGGTCGCATCGGGGAATACGTCCTTGCCGCCGAACGTCTGCTTGAAGCAGGTGGACGGGTCGGTGGCGGTCGCCTCGCACGCGAACATCGGGAGCCGCGCTTCGGCGTTCACCGTCGACCAGGCCTTGGTGCGGATGCGCGTCGGGTGATCCTTCAGCTTGGTGAAGTCGTCCACGCAGGTGGTGGGGCGTCCGGCGTCGGGAATCAGGGTGTTGAGCTCCGGCATGCCCTTGGTCATCCAGGTGACCACGGCCTCGTACTGACCCGGGCTGAAGCGGTCGAAGCGATACTCGACCGGCATGAGCGTCTCGTTCTTGAACTGCTGGAAGAGCTCCGGCTTGCCGGCGAAGAGCTTCTGCAACAGCTCGTTCTGCGCGTACGTGACCGGGTGCTTGTCCTTCTTCACGTACGGCGCGAGACCGAGGTGCGCGCCGGCGGTGAGGATGCCGATCTTGCCGGACTCGAAGCCCGAATCGGTCTTCGCCGGATCGCGGAGCATGCTGGCGACGCGCACGTCGGCCGACTTGCTCTCGTCCTTCAGCGTGGCCATCGTCTCCTTGTAGCGAGTCGCCCACTTGGTGAAGGTCGTGCGGTTGCTCGTGTCATGACAGTTCTGACAGAGTCCGTCCGTATGCTCCTTGCCGTCGAACTTTGCGCCCATGGCGGCGAGCGCCGTTCGCGCAAGCTCTGCGTCGGTGAGGTTGCCGACATCGGTCTCCCCGGCGTCGTCCTCCGTGCAGGCAGAGGAAGAGGCGAGCACCACGAGACCAGCGAGCGGGAACGCAACAAAGGAGCGAAGACGCATGGGAGCCAGCTTAGCACGCATCGTGCCGGAGAAGTCACGTGTGCGTTCGTGTGGTTTTTATTGATTTGTAATCTTCCGGGGACGGCTCTGGCATGGACGGATTCCTCGCCAGGGATGGGCAGTCGGCGATCCAGATCCGGCCTCGACGCAAGGCCGCGCCGATGGCTTTCGCCCCCAACGGGTCAGCGGTCGGAAAAAATCTCGCAGTTTGCGTTTTTCCGCCGAAGTGCCCTTTCTTACAGCCACGTCATCGCGTAGCTTGTGCGCTTATGTCTTCTGCAAGCACGGTCCGCCGACGAACCCCTCGCTTTGCTCGCTCCCTTCTCCTGGCGACGCTCGCTGCTGCGGCCATGGCGCCGCTCCTCGTGCACTGCGGAAGTGACGAAGAAGAGGCAACGCCTTCGGAGGACGACATCGTGGGCGTCGACAACGCGCTCGGCCTCGGGCTGCGCATCGACGACAGCGGCAAGCTGCAGGCGACGATGGCCAAGGCGCTCGCCGACGGCGAGACGCTTCGGGTTCGCGTGCGCGCCGGGAAGATGACCCTCACGTCCGAGCGCGAAGTGCCCTGCAGCGAGCTGCCGGAGCTCAACGCGACGGGCAACGTCGAGGACGGCAAGTACGTCTACCAAGGCCCTGCGGTCGACCGCGGCGTGTTCGATCTCCTCAAGCTCTACGACGACCCCAACTGGGCCACCGGCAACGTGACCGCCGCACAGAAGGAGCGCGCCAAGCAGCCCGATCCCATCGTCGAGGCGTGCGTGGTGAAGGGCGCCGCGGTGCACGCGAAGCTCCAGGTGAACCTCGCCTACGCGTTCGATACCGGCATCAAGGAAGGCTCGCTCACCACCCAAGGCATGGGCGACCTGCGCTTGCAGGCCGGCGACGCGGGCACCGCCGACGCGGGCAAGAAGCCGCCGGTCCGGAAGATCACCGAGGACAACGTCAACAGTCAGATCGAGTACGGCCAGCTCTGCGAGACCGAGCTCGGCGAGATCCCCTTCTTCCCCAAGATCAAGAAGGGCAAGTACGAGACCTTCGACTGCCGCGATCTCGTCGCCAACGGCAAGAACGACAAGGCTCCCCACAAGCTCGAAGGCGTCGAAGGCGCGCGCATCCCCGCCACGGTCAACGGCGTCGAGGTCGACAAGTGCTCGCCCGGCCGCGAGCTCGGCGTCGGCTCCAGCAGCTACGAGTGCCTCGACAAGGCCGACCACGGCATGTACCTCGCCAGCGGCGGTACCCAGCCTGGCCCCATGGTCGTGACGGCCAAGAACTCCAAGGGCACCCACTGGGTGCTCCTCTGCCGCAAGGTCGCCGACGACGGCAAGGGCATGTTCAAGACGAAGACCTTCACCGACATGGCGATGCTCGGTCACAACCCGCAGACCGGTCGCACCTGCTTCTTCCAGAACAGCATCGGTAGCGGCATCAACGGCGCGGCGGTCCCGCACCCGGGAGACGTGGGCCGCTCCACCACCGTGTGGTCGTCCTCGGTCCAGTCGTATTGCACCGGAAGCTGCCACGCCAACGGGCCCTTCGTGCATTCGCGTTGGATCGAAGGCGCCAAGCGCGCCAACGGCAAGACCATCGTTCCGATGCTCGGTCAGCACCCGGATCTGCCCATCTCGAACCCCAGCGCGCCCTACAACATCGTGGCCGCGAGCCACCTGGGCTTCTCGCTCCCGAAGATCATCGTGAGCGAGGCGGCGAGCCCCTGCACCAACTGCCACACGCTGGCCCAGGGCTCGACCATGGGGAACTTCAGCGACTGGTCCACCGGGACCGGCGACGACTACTATTCGAAGATGACCGACTTCGGGAAGAAGTTCACCGAGTCGCACTGGATGCCCCTGAACCTCGAAGGCGTCACCGAAGCCAACTTCGCCACGTCGAAGTACGGCACTGCCCTCGCGCACATCAAGAAGTGCAACAACAACCCCTCGCTGCCGGAATGCGAGTGGGCCGACACCCCGCGCGGCTCCCACAACAACCCGCCGGTCCAGTGAAGGCTTCGGGCTCCAGGCTCTAGGCTTCGGCCAATCCGGTTCGGGGCTCGAGGTTCTCCTCGGGCCCCGCCTTCTTTTGTGTGCCGTGAGGGAAGGCCACGGGCTCTGGGCTCTAGGCTCTAGGCTTCAGCCGATCCGGTTGGGGTTCGGCGCCGCGATCGCATGCAGCCTGCACGCGATCGCGTGGACCCTCGAGCCTCGAGCCTCCTGGAGCCTTTCTCATCCCTGCCTGGGTCCATTCTCAGGATCGCCGAGGATCCACTGGAACCACCCGCAGGTTTTGCCAGACCTACATCCCCTGACATTCCGCGGGCCGCAGGATGTGCGCTCAGTGGCATACTCTATGCTACCTACGCGCCCTATGCCTCGCCTCCCCTTCCGTGCGCATTCCTTGGGCCTCGTCGTTGCGTTGGCCTCTGCAGCTCTTGCTCCGGTTCTCGTGAACTGCAGCAGCGAGGACGAAGCCACTCCGTCGGAAGACGATGTGGTGGGCGTCAACAACGCCCTGGGCCTGGGCCTTCGCTACGACGACAAGTCGGGCACGCTCCAGGCCACCGTGAAGAAGCCCCTCGGCGAGGGCGAGTCCCTTCGCGTGCGCGTTCGCGCGGGCAAGATGACCCTCACGTCGCAGAAGGCCATCCGCTGCGAAGAGCTCCCGCAGCTCGCCGCATCCGGAGCGCCGGAGGCGACCGGCAAGATCGTGTACCAGGGGCCGAAGGTCGACAAGAGCGTCTTCGATCTCCTCAAGCTCTACGACGATCCCAACTGGGCCACCGGCAACGTGAGCGCCGCCCAGAAGGAGCGCGCCAAGCAGCCCGACCCCATCGTGGAGGCGTGCATCGTGAAGGGCGCGGCGGTCCGCGCCAAGCTCCAGGTGAACCTCGCCTATGCCTACGACGCGAACGTGAAAGACGCGGCGGCCCTGAAGACCAAGGGCTTCGGCCTCCACCTCACCGCCGGTGACGGCGGCCTCTCGAGCGGCGATAGCGGCTCCGGCGATGCAGGCACCGGTACCGCCGACGCGGGCCCCACGCCGCCCACGACCACGCCCATCAACGAGGAGAACGTCTCGAGCCAGATCGAGTACGGCCAGCTCTGCGAGCGCGAGCTCGGCGAGATTCCCTTCTTCCCCAAGATCGCCGACGGCAAGTACGAGACCTTCGACTGCCGCGACCTCGTGGCCAACGGTCCCGACGACCGCAGCCCGCACAAGATCGAAGGCGTCGAAGGCGCGCGCATCCCCGCCACCGTCGACGGCGTCGAGGTCGACAAGTGCTCGCCCGGCCGCGAGCTCGGCGTCGGCTCCAGCAGCTACGAGTGCCTCGACAAGGCCGACCACGGCATGTACCTCGCCAGCGGCGGTACCCAGCCTGGCCCGATGGTGCTCACCGCCAAGAACTCCAAGGGCACCCACTGGGTGCTCCTCTGCCGGAAGATCGCCGACGAGGGTCAGGGCATGACCAAGTCGAAGCACTTCAACGACATGGCCATGCTCGGCCACAACCCCCGCACGGGCCGCACCTGCTTCTTCCAGAACAGCATCGGCAGCGGCACCACTGGCGCCACCGTCCCCCACCCGGGCGACGTCGAGCGCTCCACCACCGTGTGGTCCACCTCGGTGCAGTCGTACTGCAGCGGTGAGTGCCACGCCAACAGCCCCTTCATCCACTCGCGCTGGATCGACGGCGCCAAGCGCCGCGACGGCCGCACCATCGTCCCGATGATGGGCCAGCTCGCCGACTTCCCCATCTCGAATCCGGAAGCGCCGTACAACCTGGTGGCCGCCGATCACCTGGGCTTCCGCCTCCCGAAGATCCTGGTGAGCGAAGCCGCTGCACCCTGCACCAATTGCCACACGCTGGCGCAGGGCGCGACCATCGGCCGCTTCTCCGATTGGAGCACCGGCAGCGGCAACGAGTACTATTCGAAGATCACCGACTTCGGAAAGAAGTTCAACGAGTCGCACTGGATGCCGCTGAACCTCGAAGGCGTCAACGAGACCAACTTCGCCACCTCGAAGTACGGCAAGGCCCTCGAGCACCTCAAGAAGTGCAGCAGCAACGCCAGCGACCCCGAGTGCGAGTGGGCCGACTCACCGCGCGGCTCCCACAACAACCCGGCCGTCACGCCCTGAGATAGGCTACGGGCTTCGGGCTACAGGCTTCGGGCAGCGATGCTCGAGGCCTGTTTGCTTTCCATCGGCCAGCGGCGAAGAGACCGTGCGTCAACGCGGGGGACGTCCCGGTCCACGTCGCCGTCGCCGTCAAAGACGACGAACGTCAACGCGTGCCGACGGTGCGCGGCGACGTCGGCGAATGCACGTCGTGAGAGACTGCTCACGTCGACGACGCCATCCAAGGAGCGCTGGTCGTCCCGCAAACGGACTTCGTCTGGAGCCCGACGCCTGGAGCCTCGAGCCCGGCGCCTGGCGCCTCGAGCCCGCGCGAGCTTCACTGCACGACGATCTTGCTCTGGTACATGCCCATGCCGCACTGGAACGTGAGCGTGCGCGCGGCATCGGTGGGGATCTCGACCGCCACGGCCTCGTTGAGCGGGAGGTTCTTCTCGATCTTGAGGTCCGGGAAGACCACCGCGGTGGCGCACGTCTGATCGCTGGTGCGCTTGAACTCGAGCGTGAGCGGCGCGCCCTTCTTCACCGAGAGGGAGCTCGGGTGAAAGCCGTCGCCATCGGCGACGATGGAGACCTTGCCGCTGGCGGCGACGCTGCCCTCCGGTGCAGGCTTCTTGCTGCAGGCAGCGACCAGGACCAGCGAGAGCAGCGCGATGCGTTTCATCCCCCTGGTTGTATCGCCCGGCCGCGCGCCTTGTCACGCGCACCAACGAAACAGCGCGCCGTCTCCGAGGAGAGCGGCGCGCTGCAAAGGGAACGAGGGGAAATCAGTAGTTGCGGATGACGATCTCGTACACGGCGGCCGGCTTGGCAGCCGGGGCGGTTCCCGCGGGAGCCACCGGCGCGCCGCCGGCGCCCTTGCACTGGTACTTGATGCGCCACTCGCGCTTGTCTTGGGACTGCGCGGTCGTGCTCTGCGTGGGACCGAAGAAGCCCTGACGCTGGGTGGTGTTCGACTGCACTTCCTGGCCCACGACCGCTTCACCCTCTTCGAGGATGTCGTAGCCGGACGGGCAACGCGAGGCCATGAGCGACTGCGCCTGGGCCTGGGCATCGCCGTTTTGCGCCAACAGGGCGACTTCGCCCCCGGACGGCGTCCGCTTCACTTCTCGCACCCAGTGGATGTCGCAGGCAGCGGTGGAAAGAACCATGAGAAGGAGCGAACCGGAGAAAAGCGAAGATTTCATGTTTGTCCTAGACGGAGATAAGACCATCTCTATTCACGGCGCAACAGGGTCCGTGTAGTCGGCACATTTTCCAGTGACGGTGCCAGTTTACCGGCGCGCCATTGGGCGCCTCACTCGTCTTCTTCGCCCGCGTCCTCTCGCGAGAGGCCGAGCCGCACCAGCGTTCGCTGCAGAAACCTGCGGCTCACGCCGGCGAGCTCCGCGGCGCGCGTCATGTTTCCTTGCGTCTTCTTAAGCATCGCGCGGACGTAGATGCTCTCGAACTCCGCGGTCCACGCGTCGCGCGCTTCCTTCAGTGGCAGGTGCACCGGCACCAGCGACTCGATGCCCGGTGGCAAGACCGGCGCCGGACCGGCCGGCGTCGCCGCTTGGCCCGGGCGAACCTGGCCCAGCGCCACCGCACGCTCGATGACGTTCTTCAGCTCGCGCACGTTGCCGGGGAAGGCGCGGCCCTCGAGCTTCTGGGCGAAGGCAGCGTCGAGCACGTCGGCGGTGCCCGCGAGGCGCTGGTAGAAGCGCGTGGCCAGGAGCGCGATGTCGCCCTTCCGGGCGCGCAGCGGCGGCAGGGTCACCTCGACCACTGCCAGCCGGTAGTACAGGTCCTCGCGGAACGTGCCCTGATTCACGCACGAGGCCAGGCTGCGGTTGGTGGCCGCCACGATGCGAACGTCCACCGGCTGGGCGGTGCTGGCCCCCACCCGACGAATGGTCCGCGACTCGATGGCGCGCAGCAGCTTGGCCTGGAGCGAGAGGGGCATCTCGCCGATCTCGTCGAGGAAGATGGTGCCGCCGGAGGCCTCTTCGAAGACGCCCTTGCGATTGGAGACGGCGCCGGTGAACGCGCCGCGCACGTGACCGAACAGCTCGCTCTCGAAGAGGTGCTCGGGAATGGCGCCGCAGTCGATGGGGACGAACGGCCCCCGGGCCCGCGGCGAGGCCTCGTGGACCGCACGCGCGGCGACGTCCTTGCCGGTGCCGGTCTCGCCTTGAATGAGAAGCGTGGAGTCGGACGACGCCACGCGCTCCAGCACGGCGTACACCGCGCGCATCTCCAGGCTGCTGCCCACGAGCTCGCCGAACGAGGTGGCCGCCGAGAGGGCCACGTAGGTGGGCTCGTCGCATTCTTCGATGCGAAACGCCGAGTGACCGATGCGGACCACCGTGCCGAGCGGCACCGCTGCCTCGACGATGGAGAGACCGCCGGCGAAGGTGCCGTTGGTGCTACCCGCGTCGCGCAACGTGACGGCGGCGGTGCCCACCGTGAGCTCGCAGTGGACCCGCGATACCGTCGGGTCGGCCAGCCGAAGATGATTGCCTTCGGCGCTCCCCACGCGTGCCACGTGCGAGACCACCACGCTGGTGCCGCGCGACGGTCCGTCGACCGCCACCAGGCGCACGGAGAGAAGGCGCACGGCGCGACCGATATCGCCGTCCATGCGCTTGGTTTCGTCGAGCTCGAACTCGGTCATGAGGCCTTTCGGGGTTGGGTCTTCAATAGGGATCGGGCGGCGGCTCGTCGCTGGTGGGACGGGTTCGAGCGGTGCCCGCCGGGGGTCGGTTCGTCTTCGCGGTCGGCTTGGATGTGGGAGCGCCGCTGGGGATGCTCGAGGTCACCGCGGCCGCGGCATGCGTCGAAGCCGCCGCGGACACCGGAGTCGAGCCCACCGAGACCGGGGGGGGTGACGCGTCGACCGGTGCCGAGCCCTGCGCGCGTGACCATGCGAACGCGGCGCCGGCGAGGACCACCACCGCGACCACCGGCACTGCCGCGAAGAGCCACCGCGAGGAACGCGATGGAATGCCCGCCACCGTGCTCGTGACCGCCGAGGCCGCCGGGCCGCTGCTCTCGAAGGCCGAGAGCGAGCCTTCGGAGTGGAGCGTGTGCGCGTCCGGAGCGAGCGCCCGCACCATGCCGCTCCGGCCGGCCTCCGGGGCCGAGGCGAGCGTACGCGACGGCGCCACGACCATGGGGGGGAGCAAGGGGGCCGGCCCGCGGCCCGCTCCCTCGAGCGGAAGCGTCGATTGGGTCGGTTGGGTGACAGGGACGGCGGTGGTCGGCGCCGGACGCCCATCCGCCATGGGCGCGGTGGTGGGCACGTTGGTGGGCGGTGCCGCTTGGGTCGCGGCGGTAGCTTCCTGCACGGCGTTCATGGGCGCCGTGGGAATCGCCGGCGTGGCCGCGGGCGGCTTGGAGGCCTCGCTCGCCGGCTGCTCCTGGATGCGCGCGCGGACGGCGTCGCGGCGGGCCGCCAGGGCGGGCCCCATGGAGGCCTTCACCAGCTCCGCCACCTCCCGGCGACCGGCCGGCCGCACGTGGCCCTCGCTCGCACCTTCCAGCGCGGTGGCCATGGCCGCCGCGGTCTGAAAGCGATCGGCGGGGTCCTTGGCCAGCGCCACCGCGAGCAGCGGATCGAACGGCGCGAGCGACGGCGACACCAGCTCGGCCAGCGACGGCGGCGCCTCTTCGAGCACCTTGCGCATCGTGTCGACGTCGTGTTTGCCACGGTAAAGCCGGCGGCCTGCGAGCATCTCCCAGAGCACGACGCCCATGGAAAACACGTCGAAGCGTCGGTCGAAGGTTCGCCCTCGCACGTACTCCGGAGGCATGTAGGCGAGCTTGCCCTTGAGCGCACCATCGGTGGTGGCGTCGCGGCTCACGTGAACGAACTTGGCGACACCGAAGTCCGATACGCGGGCGAGCCCGTCGGTGCCCACCAGGATGTTCTGCGGTGAGATGTCGCGATGAACCAGCCCCATGGGGACGCCCGCCTCGTCGGCCAGCTCGTGCGCGGCGTGAAGACCGGACAGAGCATCGAGCGCGATGCGGAGCGCCCGGTCGACGGCCACCGCCGGGCCACCCTTCGACGCGTTCACCAGGAGATCGCCCACCGAGCCGCCCTCGATGTAGTCCATGACCAACAGAAGCTCACCGTCGGAGAGGTCGACGTCGCGCACGTCGACCACGTGGGCGTGGTGAATGAGCGACGCGAGCCGTGCCTCGGTGACGAGCTCCCGACGGAACTCCGGGTTGAGCAGGAGATGCGGGTGCGGTTGCTTGAGCGCGACCAGCTGGCGAAACCCCAGCGCGCCGCGCATGCGCCCCACGAACACCGTCGCCATGCCGCCGGAAGCGATGCGCACGAGCGGCTCGTAGCGGAGCGATCCGCCGAGCGTTCGGTTGGCGTGCGGCGTGGCCATGGGTAAGGCGCAGCGTATCAGAACTCCGTACGATACGCGCCCACGGCCCCGCCCGGCACCGGCGCCACCGACACCGTCCCTTTCCCGCGCCAGTCCACGAGAAACGCACTGATCAGCACCGTGCCCAGGCCCAGCGCGGCGCCGCCCAGGAGCAGCGCGTTACCCACCACGTCGAGCGTGCGGCCGGTGGAAGCTCTGCTTTTGCAGTCGGAGCTGGCCGGTGGGGTCGAGCCGGTGCACCCGGCGTCCTGAAACTCGGTCTCCTTGGAGCCTGCGTGCACCAGCACGGCGATGCCCGATATGCCCGCCGCGAGGGCCACCCCACCGCCCGCGTACACGACGAACGGTGGCAGGGGCTTTCCGCGCATGGGCTCGACCAACGGTGGCGTTTGCGGGCCGGAGGCCACGGTCGTGGTGGCAACCGGACCGGGCACCACGGTCGTGGGAACGGTCGCGCTCGGAACGGTCGGCGCGGTGGCGCTGGGCGTGGGCGGCGTAGGTTCCGGCGCCGCCACCCGCGCGGTGCTGCCGGGCTGCACGGTGACGGTGATGGAGGCCTCGACCTCGCCCCGGTGAACGCGCAGCGTATGGGTGCCGGCC
>JABFRG010001000.1 GCA_013141295.1 Polyangiaceae bacterium | reverse complement strand
GGCGGCGACTTCGACGCGGAGAAGCCCTTCCACGCGCGGCACCGGGTGGAGTTCGCGGGGCGCACCGGCTACGCGCGGGTGGCGGTGCGCGCGGGCGTTCCCATCTGCCCGGTGGTGAGCGTGGGCGCCCACGAGGGCCTGTTCATTCTCACCGGCGGCCAGCGGCTCGCCCGAGCGCTGGGCCTGCCGCGGCGCATTCGCCTGCAAGTGTTTCCGTTCATGCTCTGCCTCCCCTGGGTGGTGTTCTGGGGTCCCCCGCCCTTCTATCTGCCGCTGCCCACGCAGATCACCATCCGCGCCCTGCCGCCGGTGCCCACCCATGCGCTCCCGGGAGAAGTGGAGGCAGAGACGGTGGCCCGAGTCGACGCCGAAGTCCGGAGCGTCATGCAGCGCGCGCTCGACTCCATGAGCCATGGCCGCGTGCCGGTCCTCGGGCGGCTCGGGAGCGCGGGCCGCGCGGCGATGATCTATCGAGCGGTGAGCTTTGCCGCGAGGGCTCTGGCCTCGACGATGTTGTCCTCGATGGAGCAGTACGTCCAGCCGCCGTAGCGCCCGATGCTGTGCACGCCCTGGGCCTCGAGGATCTCGCCGAGGCGCGCCCGCTCACGGATCGATTTTCGTGTAATGTGCACGTACGCCGGGTCCATGACCACCGAATGGTGCGAGACCAGCTGGTGGCCCTGGACGATTCCGGCCTTCTCGAGATCGGCGAGCACCCGCGGGAGCATGGCCGCGGCGTCCACCTGGGCGTCCTTGTCGTAGCCGAGCTCCACGTAGAGGCTCATGCGATCGCCCTCGAAGATGTTGTCGTAAAAGCCCACCCGATAGAACGAGGTCTCGCGCTCGGGGAAGTACAGCCAGTGGACGTCCTTGGGGCCCTTGCGGTCGAAGCCCAGGTTGAACACCAGCACCTTGTTCCACGAATACACCGCGGGCTCGTGGGTGACGCCGGTGAGGCGCAAGAGCTGGTTGAAGGGCATGGACGAGACCAGTTGCTCGTAGCGAATCTGCCGCTTGCTGGTGCGGACCACGCGCTTTTCGGTGTCGATGGCCAGGAGCGGCTCGCTGGTGGCGACGCCGCCCGGACGCACCCGGCTCATGATGGCGTTCACGTACTCGATGGCGCCGCCCTGCGGATAGGTGAAGCTCGCGTTGTAGCTCGCGTTGTCGCGATCGCGCATGTTGCGGATGATGTCGGTGAGGTCGGCATGGGGAAAGAAGCGCCCCATGGCGTCCTTGTCGAGGGAGCCGAGATCGCAGGCGTAGAGCTTCTCGTTGTAGGGGATGAGGAACTTCTCGCAGATGCCGGCGCCGAAGCGCGAGAGGAGCATGTCGCGAAAGCTCTCGTCGGCCTTGGCGCCCTGGCCATCGGCCGGCCGCGCCACGTCGCTGGAGCGCGCGAAGTACAGGTCCACCAGGCACTCGATGAAGTCCTCCTTCGGCAGCTGGTGGATGTTCTTCTGGAAGGGGAAGTCCACCTGCGCGCCGCGGAAGTGGATGAAGCTCTTCTTCTCGACGGTGCGAATCTCCTGCCCGACCATTCGCTCGCGAAGCCACGCTTCGATGTCCGGGTGCTTGAAGTGGAAGAAGTGCCCGGAGTAGTCCCAGACGAAGCCGTCTTGCTTGACGGTCTTGCAGTAGCCGCCGATCTCCGCGTCCTTCTCCAGCACGAGGTAGTCCTGGTGCTTCGAGAACGCGGCGGTGGCGAGACCGCTGATACCTGCGCCGACCACGAGAAGGGATACGCTTTCCACGCGCCGACTCTATCACGAACGTTCTCAGAGACCCGCGGAGCCTTGACAAAGAGTCATTATGACTTTATCATCCCTCGCATGAAGCCCATCGCCATCGACGGAGATACGCGCGTGCTCGTGCTCACCGGCGCCGGCGTGTCGGCGGAGAGCGGAATCCCCACGTTCCGCGGCACCTCCGGCCTGTGGGAGTCGCACCCGGTGGAGAAGGTGGCGTCGCCGGAAGGCTTCGTGGAGGACCCGGCGCTGGTGTGGCGCTTCTATTCGCAGCGGCGCGAAGCCGCCAAGGCGGTGCGGCCCAACCCCGGCCACGACGCTCTGGCCCGGCTCGAAGCGCGCCTGGGCGATCGCTTCTTGCTGGCGACCCAGAATGTCGACGGACTGCACCGTCGCGCCGGGAGCGAGCGCATGGTGGAGATGCACGGCAGCCTGTGGAAGACGCGTTGCTCCCGCTGCGCGCGTGCGCCGTTCGACGACGAGGCGAGCTACGACGCGCAACACCTGCCCGCCTGCGGGCAGTGCCACGGCAAAGGAGAGTTCGCGCTCCTTAGGCCGGACATCGTGTGGTTCGGCGAGCGCCTCCGGGGAGAAGATCTGGAGCGCATCGCCACCTTCGTCGCCGCCGCCAAGGGCCACCGCTTCGTGTTCCTGGCGGTGGGAACCTCCGGACGCGTATCGCCGGCGTCGGAGCTGGTGCGCCTCGCCAAGGCCAACGGCGCGGAGAGCTGGCTCGTGAACCTGGAAGCTCCGGACAACGTGGCCGCCTTCGACCACGTGATCACCGGCGCGAGCGGCGAGGCCTTGCCGCAGCTCTTGGACTAGAGCACCGAACAGGTTGAAGACCGAGGATTTTCGGAGAGTTGCGAGCAGCGCAAGGCGCGACGACGACTCCTACTGCTGCTAGGCGAGGAGGAGCAACGCCGCGGTGCGAAGTAAATCTTCGAAAAGCCGACCGATTCAACCTGATCGGTGCTCTAGGGGGTGTCCCTGGTCAGTTCTGGAGATCGCGAGGAACGCTACCAAGCGGCGCGGGGACGGGCGCGGGCGGAGCCGGCTCGTTGCGGCGGGCGCTGGCCAGCGTGGTGCCGATGGAGCTTCGCCACTGACGCGGCGTCATCGCGAGCTCCTGCCGGAAGAGCTGGCTGAGGCGCTCCGATTTGCGCAGGCCGACGCGCAGCGAGATGTCGCCCATGCGCAGGTTGGTCTCCGAGAGGAGCGCCTTTGCGCGCTCGATGCGGGCCCAGAGGAGCACCTGCCGGAAGGTGGTCTGCTCCTGCTGCAGCACCCGCTGCAGCGTCCGGCGCGAGGTGCGGAGCGCGGTCGCAGCGCCATCCACCGACGCTTCGGCCACGTGAGCGAGCATGTAACTTCGAAGCTGTTCCACCGGTGAGGGCGTTGCCACGAAGCCATCCGGCGGCGACGAGTTCTCGTTGGACGCCTTCAGCGTTCCGATGGCGACGTCGAACGCCGCAGCCGCGGTCGCCACGTCGGAGAAGCGGCGCACCGGCACGCCGAGGGCGTCGAGGTGCACCGGCTGCCCCACCGGCGAGTGCCAGAAGCGCGCCGAGGGCAAGACCACCGTGATACCGGCCACCCGCTGGAGCACCTCTTCGCGCCGCGAGTAGAGCGCCGACGCGACCCGTACCAGGAGCTCGGAGCTCAGGTAGTCGAGCGAGCCCAGGTCGAGGAAGATGCAGTGGGGGCCCGGCCGCCGCACGATCTCTTCGAGGAAGGCGATGGCGCAGGAGACGTCGGCTACGTCCGGGCAACCGACGATGCGCAGGCGGGCCGAGGCGTCTTCGGCGACGACACCCGAGACACGGGGAGAAGAGAGGCAGGAAGAGTTCGTATGCACAATACACTCTCACGAGGTTCGAGGTGGAAGTGGCGGCGCGTTGCGGGGATGCTACCAACCGCGCGCCGAAGTGCTTCCTCAAAGTGCGTGTATTCGTCGAGTGCAATTCATTCGCCGGAGAGCGGGTGAAGGGACATTCGATGCCCAATACACGCTTCGTCCGATGGCGCACGCGGGGCCGCGCGCGGCTATTTCCCAGGAAGTTCCAGCACGCGCCGACGCGCACTCGTCGTAGGGCGCATTTTTCCGCGCACAGCGGCGCTCCGACGGTGGCGGGCATCGCGTGCCGAACCGCCGATATGTGCCAGTCTCTGCGTGCCGTTCAGGCCCGCGAGCGACGACGGCGTGCGAGCGCAGCACCCACGAGGCCGAGCCCGAGCCCGATGCCCACCCCGCCGGTGCTCCCTGCGCCCACGCCGCTCGCGCTACACGATCCCTTGGCACTGCTGCCGTAGGAAGCGCGCCAGCCATCGGCGGCCACCGGGATCGATCGCGGCGCGACGATCTCGGCGTTGTCGAAGTTCGCGCCGAAGGTCATGGTGCGACCACCGAGGCCGGGCGGCGCCGTGTACGTGAACGTGAAGAGCCCCGGCGCCTTGCGCGCGATGCCCACCGGCGTCGTCACCGGAACGTTGTCCACCAGCACCACCGGCTGCAAGCGGTTCGACTCGAAGAGATCGGCGCCGTGCGCGCCGTCTGCGGTACGAAGCTCGACGTAGGCGACGACCGGCGTCGACCCGTCGGCGGCCACGTGATCCACGCTGAGGGAGATCCAGCTACGGTCGCGCGCCGGGAGCGCGAGCACCGGCGTGTTCATGCGCGTCAGCGCGTCGAGCGACCCCAGCGCATCGACCTCGCCCGGCCCCGACTGGCTCTGGAACGGAGCCGCACCGCGAAACGCGTGGGCGCCGGCCTGGAGCAACGCCACCACTTTGTCCTGGGTGAGCGTGGGGTCCTTCTGGAGCAACAGCGCCACCGCGCCGGCCACCACCGGCGACGACATGGACGTGCCCGACGAGACAGCGTGACGATCGTCGACCTGCAGGCAGCGCAGATCGGAGGCGCCGGTCTTGGTGAGCGGACAGCCGGGGTTGGTGAAGATGCTCTGGGGCTCCCCGGGCTTGGCTTGCCCGCTCATGGCCGCCACCACCGCACCGCCGGGCGCCGCGATCTCCGGCTTGGGGGTGCCGAGGGCGTTGGGGCCGGCGCTGGAGAACCAGCAGATCTCGCCCTCCGCCGGGTCGCGCGTCTGGTTGGTGGGGAGGCCGCCGACCGCGTCGACGCCGGGCACCAC
>JABFRG010001010.1 GCA_013141295.1 Polyangiaceae bacterium | reverse complement strand
CAGACCCCCGCTGCGGGCGTCGCGTTCCTGGTGCACGTCGTCACGGTGGTGGTGGTGGGCGGCGACTGGATGCCTTTCGCGCGGCTCATGGCGCCGGTGCTGCCGGCACTGGCCTTTGCCTTGGGCGCGGCGCCCATTCCCGCCTGGCGCGGTTGGGTGCGTCGACTCTTCCTGGCCCCCGCATGCCTCCTCCTGGCTTTCACCTGGACCCACAACGCGCCGGAGGGGCGCCAGGTGTCCGCGGACCGGGAGGCGCTCGCGCGGGCCGCAGCGCCCCTCCTGGGCCGCACCGTGGCGACCATCGACGTGGGCTGGCCCAGCGCGGCGCGGGACGACGTGACGCTGGTGGACCTGGCGGGCCTCACCGATCCGGAGATCGCATTCCTCCCCGGAGGTCACACCTCGAAGCGCGTGGACCCGGGCATGCTGCTCGCGCGCGACGTCGACACCCTGCTCCTCTTCAGCGCCACGCCCACGCGAGGCCCCGGCGGCGAGCCCTTGGCGCCCTCGTACACGCGGGTGCTCGACGCGCGGCTCGGTGACTCGAGTGTCATCGCGCGCCACTTCGAAGACGTGGGCTACGTGCGCCTGGGTAGCCACGGTGGCTACCAGGTCCTACGAAAGCGCGAGCCCCCGGCGAATTGAGCTGGAAAGCGTGGTATTCTGGGGTCCGTCGATGGGCCACATCTGTATCGATTGCGAGCAAGCGGCACCGGAGACGTCGACCGACTACACGCTCATCAGCACGCAGTTCGGCTGGCGGCTCCAGCGACGCGTCCTCCCGGACGGCGGCGTCGCCCTCGAGTGGCGCTGCGCCGAGTGCTGGAAGCTCTTCAAGCACCAGCGTGACGTCGATCCGCTGGCCGGCTCGGACTCGAATCCGCGCCTTCCCCTCGATCGCCCCTCGCAGCCGCGCCCACCTGCGCCGACCGCCTCGAGGCCTGCACCACCGCGGGCGACCATTCCCGGCCCGCGCCGCATCAGCGATCCCACGCCCGGCGTTCCGTTCCGGCCCCGCAAACCGCAGTGACTGAGTGAGGCTCCGGGCCTCGGGCTCCAGGCTCTCGCCTGAGGCCCGCGTGGAGCAGGCCTCGGGCGGTGCGCCACATGCGCGCTAGCGAACTTCGTGCATGAGCTTCTTGAGCGGCGTCGCCAGGAGCAGCGTGAGGAGCACGCCGACGGCGCTGGTGCCCACGAAGATCCAGAAGTAGCTCACCGGCGGGATCTCGCCCCAGGACTCGCCGATGCTCCCGCCCACGTACTGGGCCACCGAGCTCGAGAGGAGCCACACGCCCATGAACAGCGAGGCAAAGCGCGTGGGCGCCAGCTTGGTCACCATCGAGAGGCCGACCGGCGAGAGGCACAGCTCACCCAGCGTCGCGAACAGATAGCTGAGGAAGAGCCAGATGCCGGAGACGCGCGCCTTCTCGCTCTCCTTCGCCAGCGCCAGGAGCGCCTTCTTCCACTCGGGCTCGGCGATGGCGGCGTACACCGCGTACTTGCGCGGCGCATCCAGCTCGCCCTTGGCCTCGATTTTCACGTGCAGCAGCGTGGCTACGCCTTGGTCCTTGCGGTCGTCGGCGGTGATGACGAGGTCGTCACTGGTGAACCGCGAGGTGCCGCCGGCAGAAGCCTCGTAGGTCAGCTTCAGGTCCTTGAGCTCCTTCTCGTCGTGGGTGAAGTCGAACACCGGCGCGTCGAATTCGAGCACCACCGGCGCTTCCTTGGAGGCCTTGCCGGCGCTCTTGAGGAACGCTTCGATCTTCTTGCCGTTCTCCTCGGGCGCCACCTTCTCGTAGGCATCGCGTACCGCGAAGTCCGGGAGCACGCCCTTCACCACGAGCTCGCCGGACGCGCCGTCGTAGCTGAGGCGCTTGGCGTCGAGCGCCTTGCCGGTCAGCTCCTTGGGCGCAACCGCGAGCTTCACGCGGGACTCGGTGGCGTTCTCGCTGGCCGCGCCGAAGACCATCACGATGAAGGAGATGACCATCATGATCATGGCGAGGAGCATCTTCCAGGGCGTGCCGGGCTCCTTGCCGCGCTTGGCGAGGGCGGCCCACACCATGGCGAACACCGGCGCCAGCGCGAAGATCATGATCGCGTTGGCGGACTGCCACCAACCCGCGGGGTACGACTTGTTCACCGCGTCGACGTGCAAATTGGTGTGAATCTCGGCCCACAGGTTCAGGGCGTTACCAGCCTGCTCGAAGGCCATCCAGAAGAGGACCGGGAACAGGAACATGATGAAGATGCTGACGCTCTTGTCCTTCTGCGCGCCGCGGAGGCGCATCAGCAGAACGGCCATGACCACGAAGATGGCGCCGAAGGCGATGGGCATGATGAGCACCAGCGGCTTCGCCTCGCCGGTCGCGACCTTCATCACGTAGATGCCGACGATGGCCACCGCCGCGAGGATCATGAAGTACGGGTAAATGGTCCCGAGCAGCTTCGCGATGCCGGTGGTGCCGGGCTTGTCGGCGTCGGTCTCCGCCACGACCTCTTTGGCGGAGTCGCGATACTTGGCTTCGTCCTTCTCGACGACCTTCTCGTGCTTCTTCTCGGTGCCGATCCCCGCCGAGTTGCCGGCGGCCTCGATGTCGGAGACGACGCGCTTTTGACCGAAGAAGAACACGCACAGCCCGATGAGCATGCCGACGCCGGCGGCGCCGAAGCCCCAGTCGAAGCCGCGCCATTCGCGCAGGGACGGGCAGATGATGCTGGAGAGGAACGCCCCCAGATTGATGCCCATGTAGAAGATGGTGAACGCGCCGTCGCGACGGTTGTCGTCGGCCTTGTACATGCGCCCGACCATGGTCGAGATGTTGGGCTTGAAGAACCCGTTGCCGGCGATGAGGAACACCAGGGCGAGGAAGAAGATCCCCTTCGAGGGCATGGCCATCAAGAAGTGACCGATGGCCATGAGCACGCCGCCGATGAGCACCGCCGAGCGGGCTCCGATGAGACGGTCGGCGATGAGCCCGCCGAGCAGCGGCGTCAGGTAGACCAGGCTGGTGTACCACTTGTACACGCCCGAGGCGGCGCTCGGCTGGTAGCCGAAGGTCGCGGAGATCATGTACGGCATGAGCAGCGCGCGCATGCCGTAGTAGCTGAAACGCTCCCACATCTCGGTGAAGAACAAGATGTAGAGGCCCATGGGGTGGCCCTTGGGAGTCTCCGCGGAATTCGACGTCGTCGCTTCGGCCATGGCGGCGAAGGGGACTCGGCTACGGCCCGGCTGTCAACCCCTTAAGTGCCCTATTTGCCGCGAATTCCCAGGGCCTTGTCCACGGTGGCGGTGATCTCGATGAGGTCCAGGAGGTCTTCCGCGTAGTCCAGGTTGGTGGTGTCGATGCGCACGATGGGCGAAAGATCGTACGCGCCGAACCATGCAGTATACATCCGATGCAGCCGCCGCAGGTACGCGTCGGGAATCGCCTTCTCCATGGCGCGCCCGCGCTGGGCGATGCGCTTCTTGGTGGCGCCGAGGGAGCAGGTGAGAGCGATCATCACGTCCGGCGGCCGCAGCGCCGCCCGGATGCCCTCGTAGAGGCGCTCGTAGACCAGCCAATCCCGCTTCTCCATGAGCTTCTGGAGGTAGAGGTTCTTGGCGAAGATCTCCGCGTCCTCGTAGATGGTGCGGTCGATGACCGCGGGCTTTCCGGACCCCAGCAGCTTCTGGTGCAGCTCCAGCTTGTGCGCCAAGAAGAACGCCTGCGACTGGAAGGCCCACCGCTTCATGTCCGCATAGAAGTCAGCCAGGTAGGGGTTTCCCTCGTTGGGCTCGTAGAACGGCGTCAGCCCGTAGCGCTTCTCGAGCCACCGAACGAGCGACGTCTTTCCTGCCCCGATCGTACCCGCCACCGCCACGTACTTCTTCACCCCCGCAGTCTCGCATACTCCGCCGCGCCCCGGGGGCCCGAGTCGTTGACACTGCCGCGTGCGCCGTCGTAGTTTGCGTTTCATGAACTACATTGCGGGGGCAAGGCGCTACGCCTTGGGGCTTGTGCTGTGTGTCGCAGGATGCAGCGCCGGGAGCGGTTCGAGCTCGTCGGGCACCCTCAGCAGCGGCGGCGCGTCGGGCAGCGTCGGATCCGTCACCGGAGCGCTCGACGGGACCTGGGACGTGACGACCTACGGAAAGCAAAGCATCGCGCCGTCGTCGATCAGCATCGCCGCGGGCCGCATCCAAGGGGCCATCCCGACCTTGAACGAGGGCAGAGCCGAAGGTACCGATTGCACCCGCAGCCGCGAGCGCATCGAGATCGACCTGAACGTTCAAGGGGCCTCGCTGACCGGCAAGGTCACCGACCTCCTCGATTTCGAAGGAACCGGATGCGCCGCGCGCGGGCTGCGGCGCAAGGAGACGACCATCCAGGTGATCGGCCAGCGCAAGTTTGCGGCGCCCGCGTCGGACACCGACATGAACGGCTTCTGGGACATTCGCATCACCGACGCCACCGCTGCCAGTGTCATCTCCTCCAACCTGAGCGGCCTGAGTGGCGACGTGAGCGTCGACACCCTGCCGCCCACCACGGGCCAGTTCGCCATCGCCAACGGCGTTCTCACCGCTTCGCTCGGGTCGAAGTGGGCCTTCGCCGCCAAGAAGCGCTAGCGATCGCCCGAGGCTGGACTGCGATCGCGCTGCTGCTGGCGCACGTGGCCTGCAGCCGTAGCGCGCCGCGGGAGGAACGAAGCACGGGAATCGTCTTGTGCGTGGCGTCCCTGCCGAAGCCCGAATGGCGTCGGCAGCCGGTGCCCTCGCAGCAAGTCGTCGATGCGCTCCTCGTCACACTCTCGGCCACCGAGCTCGCGGGCATCACCCGAGCCGCGGAGGACGCAGCGCAGAACTGGGAGTCGAAGGCCAACCCGCTCGTGGACTGGCTCGACGACGACGACGACCCCGATCTCC
>JABFRG010000961.1 GCA_013141295.1 Polyangiaceae bacterium | reverse complement strand
ACCGCACCCCGCTCGCCATCGCCACCGCCCGCGCGCGCCTGCTCCGGGCCGGCGCGGGCTTCCTGGTGCAGACGCTGGACGCCTCGTTTCCCAAGACCCCCGATGCGTCGGTTCGCGTGCGGTCGAAGCGGGCCGCGGAAGGCGGGTGGGAGGTGACGCTCCTCGAGCCGAAGGAGCCCGCCGCCTGGGCCATCGACGCGGAGGACGGCGGCTCCGTGTTCACGTGCAGCTGGCACGGCGAACGAACCCTCGGAAAGAAGTCGGTGACCTGCCCCATGATCGCTCTCGTTCCGAGGCCCCCGCGGGCGGTGCGTGTTTACGACGACAGCGGCGCCATGACCACCGAGGTCCTCGGCAAAGGCGCACCTCAGCTCGCTCTGTTCGGGGAAGGGGACGCGCCGTGATTCTCCGAGACGCGGTGCACGGCCTCGTTTCCTTCGAGGGCGAAGAAGAGAGCGTCATCGAGGCCCTGATGGACGCCCCGGAGATGCAGCGCCTGCGGCGCATCCGTCAGCTCGGTGTCGCCAGCGTGGCTTTTCCCGGCGCCGAGCACACGCGGTTCTCCCACGCGGTGGGCGCGGCCTGGGTCATGAAGAAGCTCATCGTGCGCCTTCGTGGGCTCCACGACGACTTGCCGTTCTGGCAGCGGGTCACCTCCGACCGCGCACGCGATGCCCTCGCCGCGGCCATGCTCCACGACCTGGGCCATGGGCCCCTCTCGCACTTGTTCGAGGACGCGTTGCCGGGCTCCCCGCACCACGAAGTGTGGACCGAGCGTATCGTGCTCGAGCCACGCACCGGCGTGAACGCCATTCTCACCGCCATCGACCCGGCCATGCCCGATCGCGTGGCCGCCCTGGTGCGCGGCGTCCACCCGCTCCCCTACCTGGCCAAAGCGGTGAGCGGCACCCTCGACGTCGACCGCTGCGACTACCTCCTGCGCGACGCGCACTCCACCGGCGTTCGCTACGGGCTCTTCGACCTCGACTGGCTGCTGCGGAGCCTGCGCTTCTCGCCCAGCACCGAGGGGACCGCGCCCGGTCTCGCCATCGACGGCGCCAAGGGGCTCCCCGCCATCGAGGGGTTCATCCTCGCGCGGCTGTTCATGTTCCAGCAGGTGTACCTGCACAAGGCGACGCGGGCCGCGGAGTGGATGATCCGCACCGCCCTCGCGCGCGCGAGCCACTTGCTCTCCGACGGGCTCCGGCTCGCCGGCACGCCCAAGGCCATGGTGGACGCGGCGCGCGGCGCCGAGGTGAAGCTCGACGACTACCTCGAGCTCGACGACGCGGCGCTCGCGGTGGCCATGCGTGACTGGGAGCGGAGCCTCGACCGCCCGCTCGCCGACCTCTGTCTTCGCGTGCGGTCGCGCACGCTGTTCAAGACCTACGAGCTCTTCGGGGAGCTGGCCGGCGAGAAGGGTCGAGAAGAGGCGCACCAGGTGGCCCGCGACATCGCGCGCCAGGCCGGCAAGGACCCGGACGTCTACGTGGGCATCGACGTGGCCGAGGTGATTCCCTACGAGGAGACCGATCCGCTCCTGGTGGTGTTCCAGAAGGGCGCGCCGCGGCCGCTCTCGGAGGTCTCGTTCCTCCTCGGGCGCTTGGCCGGTCAGCGACTCTCGCGTACGCGGCTCATCGTCGCCCATGAGCTACGCGACCAGGTTGCGGCGGCGTTAGCCACTCGCAACGGTTGATGTAGAATACACCGGCTCCTTCAGGGAGAGCCGTTGATGGTCTTCCAGGTCTCTTGACCGAGCGCGCAGTTGTTCACTTGGCGCTGCATGGCCTGCTGCGTCTCGGCGCTCATGGCGGTGCGCTCGCCGGCGAAGCGGAACGAGGCGTCGACCTCTTTCCGCAGCCGCACCAGGAGCTTGTTGGCCTTGAGGTCGTAGATGTAGATGCGCGCGGGGTGCCGCACCAACGCGAGATCGGCCACGGTGATGGCGCCGCCGTCGGCAGTGGCGCGCGCCTCCTCCACGTCCTCGTCGAGGACGAAGAGGTAGAACTCGGCCTTCTTCACGATGTCGATGGCGAGGGGAATCTCTTCGCGCTTGGCCTTCTCGTATTGCTGCTCGAAGACGCGCAGGCGCATGTCGTCGCCCGACTCCTGAACCTCGTGCTCCCACTCGTCGGTGAGAACGCGGGTCGCTTGGTACGCTTGCTTGAGGTTCCAGGGCTGCTCCGCGAAGGCGCCGGCGTCGGCCTGGCCCTGCCCCAGCGCAGCGTTGGGCTCCCGGAGGAGGCAACCGGTGAACGCATCCTTCACCGAGAATGGTGCCGCCTTGCGCAGGAGGGTGGCGTTCTGTGCGTCGGCGGTGCGAATGCGCAGGTACACGCCGGGGCGCGCGCGGAAGTCCCAGGTCTTGGCCTCGGGCGCCACGAGATCGCCGGCGTACGGCCCGGCCCCGTCGATGGTGAACTTCTCCAGGCTGCCCTGGAGCTTCTCCCACTCCGCGCCCACGGTGGTGCGCGCGGCCCGCTCCTGCGACAGCAACGCCTCGCGCGAGCTGTCGAGCTTGCGACCCCAGATGAGCCGATAGCCGCCCAGCACGGCGAGCACGCCCACCACCGCGTAGATGAGGAGGTTCGCGGTGGGGCGGCTGTAGCGCCCGCGGAGGCGCGCTTCGCGACCTTCGTGAACTGCGCTGAGGCCCGGCTTCTTCTCGTTGTCTCTCGCCATGGATGTGCGCTGCAAGCTTAGCATCGGGGGGCATCCCCCGTCTTCGCGGCGCGGCGCGCCTCGGAGCTTTCTCCTAAGTTCGATGCACGCCGCGGGGCGCGCGATGCACGAGCAACGAGAAAATTACCGCACTGCCGCAAGGGGCGTGCGTGTCCGGAGCGACGGAAGGGGCTCGGTGTGCAGCGAAGCATGAACCTACGACACGCGATCTCGACGAAGGTTCCGCGGCCCCACGTCTGCGTACCGTCGCGGCGATTGGCGCTTCCGATACGGTCGGCCTACGATATCGTCCAGGGACGATGGGGCACGACGAGCGACTGAGCGATTTCGAGCTGGCCCGGCTGTCCATTGCCAAGGTCGGCTTTCGCGTTTCGTCGGAGCTCCGGCGCGGCTTTGATCGCGCTGTCGAGACCAGCGCCAAGACGCTCCACGTTCGCCGGGTGGGGGTGTGGATTCTCTCCGGCGAGCCCGAGCCCCACGAAGAGCTCACGTGCGTGCGAGGCTACGATCTCGAGTCCGGCGACTTCTTTTCCGGCGCCGCCTTGAAGATGTCCGAGATGCCGGCCTACGCCGCCTGCGTGCGCGCACGGCGCGTTCTCTCGGCCGACGACGCGCTGGTCGACCCGCGCACCCAGGAGCTCACCGAGCGCTACCTGCGTCCGCTGGGCATCCGGTCGATGATGGATGCACCGATCTACCGAGCCGGGCACGTGGTGGGCATCGTGTGCCACGAGCACGTGGGCGAGCCCCGGGTGTGGACCGAGCGGGAGCGAGACTTCGCCGTCTCGGTGGCCGACATGCTGGGCGCCATGGTGGAGCAGGCGCAGCGCATCGAGGCGGAAGAGCGGCTCTCGCGCACCTCACGCATCGAGGCCTTGGGGCAGCTGGCGGCGGGCGTGGCCCACGACTTCAACAACGTGCTGCTAGGGGTCTCGCTGGAGGCCGAGCAACTGGCCCGAGGCGCAGGCGATCCCGACGCGGTGCGCCTGTCCTCGGCGGAGATCGTGCGTCACGCCGACCGCGGAACGCGCCTCGTGCGGCAGCTCCTCAACTTCGCGCGGTCCGCTCCGTCGCAGGTCGCCGGCACCCCGCGCTGCGACGCCGTGTGGGTGCTGCAAGAGATGCAGGCACTCCTCAAGACGCTGCTCACGGGGCCCTGGGACGTCACCGTGGACGTCGCGCCGGGCGAGCTTTTGGTGGCGCTCGACCGCACCGAGCTCGAGCAGATCGTCATGAACCTGGTGGCCAACGCCCGCGACGCCATGCCGGCCGGCGGCAAGGTCGCCCTGTCGCTGGCCCCGCATACGAACGGCCGCGACGTCGAGCTGACGGTGGCCGATACCGGCTCGGGTATCGCCGAAGCCGCGCGCTCGCGCATCTTCGACCCGTTCTTCACCACCAAGCCGCCGGACTCCGGGAGCGGGCTCGGCCTCTCCATCGTGTTCCGCATCGTGGAGCGGGCGCAGGGCGAGATCGCCGTCGAGAGCACCGAGGGCGTGGGCACCACCTTCCACATCCGCCTCCCGCGGTTTCTCCCGGTCTGACGCCTATCCAGGGCGGCGGACCGCGAAGGCGACGTGCGGGTAGCCTGCGAGGACGGCAGTCTGGAACACGCTCTTCACCACCAACGCCGGGACGTCCTGGTCGATGAGCAACGTCACCTCGCCGGGGAAGCTGGCGTTCGGCGCGCGCGATCGAAACGCTTCACGCTTCGCGCGCAGTGCGTTGAAGAGCACGTCGATACGTTGGAGCCGCCCGCTACCCGTGACCTCCAGCGTGCTGCCGCCGGGGCTCCCATCGACCAAGATGTCGGCGCCCCGCACCACTACCTGCGGCGTGTCCGAAAGCTCCGACGTGTGCCGCGCGAGGGGGAGCGAAATCGGGCGCTCGCACCCGCACTCGCCCGAGGCGGAGAAGGTGCCGAGCAAGAACACCACGACCACCAGCAGGAAGTCGATGAGGCTGGTGGCGGCAACCCGCGCATCGAGCGGCCTTCGCTTGGCGAGGCTCGCGCCTCCGGAGCGACGGTGACTCGGGCTGGGCCCAGCGGCTCTTCGCAGAGGCAGGTGCGTCGAGGGTCGACCGGGGGCATGGACGGGCATTTCGCTCGGCTCCTTTCGGGCGCGTACAAAAAGAGCGAAGGCGCCGATCGTTCGATGGGCGCCTTCGGCTTCGCTTCGGAGAAGGCTTACTTGGCGTTCTTCATGACCATGAAGCTGACGTTCGGGTAACC
>JABFRG010000569.1 GCA_013141295.1 Polyangiaceae bacterium | reverse complement strand
AGGTGCGTCCGCCCCGAGCGTAGGCGCACGAGCATGCCGGTGAAGGCACCCCTTACGCTTCCAGACCTCGACACGGCACTGCGGTATGTGCCAGATTTCGACCACTCTCCCCGGTGCAGCCCCCAGGTGCCTCCGCACCCGACCTCTTCAGCTGCCCGCATGGGAAACGCGGTCCTCCTCGTTGCGTAGCGATTGCTCCTTTCGTTGGTGCCACGGGTCAGAGAAGGACGGCGCGCTCGCCCTTCCGCATCCGGCCATAGAGCACCACGCGTGCCATCGCCCTCCGCCCGCACCTTTCCGCAACTTGCATCCACCGAGCCGGTGGCCCGGACACTTACGCCCTGTCCGCCGCCGCCGCCTCGCCTCCCGCGCGCCGCGCGTAGTAGACGAAGCCCGTCGCCAACAGCACGTGCAACACCGAGTTCGGGGCCACTCCGGCCACGGTGGTGATGATGCCTCGCGCGTACGCGACGAGCTCGATGGGGAAGAGCATCGCTTGAAAGAAGGCGTTGCCCAGGAGGAGCACCCGGAGCGTCGGCGAGTCGCCGTGGCTTCGCACGGCGAAGGAGGTCGCACTGATGGCGATGATGGCGACCCCCACCTCGCGAACCCAGACCTCGGTGGCGCCCGAAGGCTCGACGATGCCCTTTCCGGCCAGCAGGGCGCCGGGCGCCAGGGATGCGAACAGGCCGACGGTGAGGCCGATGACGGCCGCGATGGTGAGGAACGTTTTGCGTTGCATCCCCGAGGCTGCGTCACCCGCGCATCCTCCTCAATTACGTGCGGAGGTAAGCGGTCACCGTAGCCAGTAAATATCCAGCAAATCCACGGCGAAGGTCTGCGACGACTGGAACACGCTGCCGGCCGCGATACCCCGGACCACATCGCCGGTGGCGTAGTGCAAGACGAGCGAGCCCGTCACCACCGTGGCCACCGACCAAGCCGTGCTGAGGAGCGCGCCTTGCCGCAGCGAGACGCGCATCTTCGCGATGGACGTCGTGGTTGCCAGCTCCTTGTCCATGTTGCCCCGAAGCAGCATCCACACGATCGAGCGACCGAGCTTGGTCCCTCCCAGCACCAGGCTGGTCACCCCGAACGCCCGCGCCATCGTATTGTCGGTGCTGGCGATGGTCGAGACCCCCACCGAGGCGGTGAAGAGGCCGCTTGCGCCGAAGGCGAGCGCGCTGTGCTCCCGCTCTTGCCAGTACGACTCTCGCGCTCGCAGCAGGGCGCTATCCTCGGCAGCCGCCGGAGCCGCGCATGCAAGCATCGCCGTGACCAGTGCCACGCGAGCGACGAGCGTGCGAAGCATATCCGGTTCCATCGTGTCGGAACCATAGCGCACGCCGTCGACGAAGGCCGACGGCTTCTGGGGCCCATACCGGAACCCAGGAAAGCGGCGTACAGTGCGATCCCATGTTCGGGGCGCTCCTCAAGTACTGGCGCGGCCGTCGTGGGCTCTCGCAGCTCGCGCTCGCGCTGGAGGCCGGGATCTCGGCGCGCCACCTGAGCTTCCTCGAATCGGGCCGAGCGCAACCCAGCGAGCCGATGGCCCTTCGTCTGTTCCGCGTGCTCGAAGTGCCTCTGCGGGATCAGGACGAAGCGCTCCGTGCATCGGGTTTTTCGTCTCGCTTCGGAGAATCGACACCAGGCGAAATCCCTGCGGCGGTAGACCGCGCGATCGCGCGCATGATGCGCCAGCACGAGCCCTATCCGCTGACGGTCATCACCCCCGATGCCGTCGTGCTCCGGCGGAACCGCGGCGCCGAGGTCCTTTTTGGCGCCTTCGTCGCCGAGCCGCAACATTTGCCGGACCCCCTCGACATGTTCTCCCTGGTGTTCGATCCGCGCTTGCTGCGGCCCTTCGTCCTCGGGTGGGAAGCCACGGCCCGCCAGATGCTCGGACGGCTCCAGCGGGAAGCGCTCGCCATGCGGCGGGACGCGCGGCTCGCAGCGCTGGTCGAGCGGGTGCTCGCGTATCCGGGCGTACCGCGCGACTGGCGGGAGCCCGACCTTTCGGCGCCGGTGGACCCCACCTTCACGGTGCGCCTTCGCCGCGGGGATCTCGCGGTGTCGTTCTTCACCGCCATCACCGTGTTCTCGGCACCCCAGCAGGTGATCCTGGAGGAGCTCCGCCTGGAGAGCTGCTTCCCGCTCGACGACCAGACCGCCGAGACCTGCGCCCGGCTGGCGGGCCTCGCCGGCTAGCGGCGACCTCAGCTCGACGGCGAGCCGGCAGCGGGCACGTCCGGGAGACCCCGCCGCTCCACCCGCGTCGCGCCTTCCGGCACTTCAGGGAGCGTGGCCTCGTCGACGCCGGGCCCCACCCACAGCACCTCGGGGACCGGCCGGTAGTCGCTCGAATACACTCGCTTCTGCGATCTCCCGTCGGGGAAGGTCACGGTAACGAACGAGATGATGGCCTGACCTCGCGCACCCTTCTGGTGCTTCACCACCGTGCCCGGCTCGAGCGAGGGCTTGAAGGTGATGCGTCGGAAGAAGTCCTCGCTCTTGTGCACCGCCCAGCCGTACTTCACCGTAGCCTGCGGCTCGCCGCCGATGATCTCCACGCGCACCGAGGTGGGGGTCGGCAGATATGCGTGTAGGATCACTGGAAACGAGAAGGGGTTGCGCAGCCGCAGGTCGACCCTGCCGTACGCCACCGTCGCGTCGAGCCCCACCTTGGCGTAGCTCGACGCTCGGCCGTGCGCGTGACGCTCCACCACGTCCATGGCGCCGTACAGCGCCGCCGCGTGCAGGGTGCTGGCCACCTGACAGGTGCCGCCTCCCACGCCCGTTTCCAGCTCGTCGCCCACGATCTCCGGGGCGTACGCGAAGCCAGCTTCGAGCGTGCGCGGGCCCACCACGTCGTTGAACGAGAACGAGTCTCCCGGCTTCAACATGGTGCCGTCCATCTTGGCGGCGGCGTTTCGAATGTTCGCCGATCGCCCCACGCCCACGCCGGTGTTGGCGAAGGTGGTCTCGAAGGCCGCCACTACCTTGGTGACGTCCACTTCCGCGAGCGCCGCCTCGGTGATGCTCGGCAGGAGCGGACGCGTGGCCGCGTAGGCACGCACCTGCCCGCTGCTCGCCGCCGCAGCCACCCGTGCGAGCGTCTCCTCGACGTCGAGCTCGCGTCCGACCACCTCGTGCACGCGAACGTGGTTCGAGAGGTCGAGGCGGGCCCCGATGGGCTCCCGGCGGAGGCCCTGAGCCAGGTCGCCGAGGCGTGTGCGCGCGCCTGCGCCGTTTCCACCGAAGCGCAGCGGCACGTCCACCTGCATCCGCGCCCCCTTCAAGCGCTCCCAGAGCGAACGCTCGCTGGCCCGACGAAGCTCGGCTTCGGTCGCCGTGGTGTCGGCGATCACCCCCAGCTCCGCCAGACGGACCGTGGTCCAGGCGCCGTCGGCTCCCACGAGAATGCGCTCGCCCGCCCGCCTGCGACCGAGCTCGTCGAGCCACGCGCGCCGCGCCGTAGCTTCGACCGGCGCCGGCCGCCCGTCGACGCGCAGCATGGGGTTGCGCGCCACGCGGTTCACCAGCAGCGCGACGAGGGAACATGCAGCGGCGACCAGGCCGAGGGCGCACGTGGCCGCCACCATGGAACGAGAGAGCTTCATGGGAGGAGGGGAGGCGAAACCTCGAGCGTCCTTGCGTCGAAATCGCCCACTCGAATCTTACGGACCGCGCCCGGTCGCTACCAAGTTCTCGTGCGAGAACCTTCAGCCGGTCTGCTTCTTCTCTGCCTTCGCGCGCGGCGCCGCCTTCTTCGGGCCCTTGCCGGCGCTCGCCGCGGCCTCGACGGTGGCCTCGGCGGGCTCGACTTCCGGGGTCGTGGGCGACGCCGTGCGCGGGCTGTCGTTGGCGGTCTCCAGGCTTCGCTTGAGCGCCTCGAGCAGGTCGATGATCTGCGCCTTCGGTGCCTCCGGCGCCTGGGAAATTTCCTCGCCGGCGATCTTCTGGTCCACCGCGGCGCGCACGCGGTCGCCGTAGGTGTCCTTGTACTTGTCGGCCTTGAAGTCGGTGGAGGAGAGCTGCTCGATGAGCTTGTCGGCCAGCTCCATCTCGATGGGCTTGAACTCGAAGGCGCCGCCGGTATCGACGTCGGAGAAGGCGCGCACTTCGCTCGAGTAGAAGAGCTCGTGAAGCAAGAGCCCGCCCTGGTACGGGCGAACCAGGACCAGCTGCTCCTTGCCGCGGGTGAAGTAGCGCCCCACCGCGAGCTTCTCGCTGCGATCCAGCGATTCGCTGAGCAGTCGGTAGGCTCGCTCTCCGCCCTTGTCCGGACCGAGGTAATACGACTTCTCCAGGTACACCTCGTCGACGCTGCTGGCGGGCACGAACTCCACGAGCTCGAGATCGCCGCTGCGCACCGACTCGAGCTTCTTGATCTCGTCGTCGGTGAAGGTGACGTACCGGTCGCGCGAGAACTCGTAGCCCTTCACCATCTCGGTGCGCTCCACCACCTCGTTGTCGGTGGGGCACAGGTACTGTTGCTTCATCCTTCCGCCGCACTTCTTGTGCAGCATGTTGAAGCCCACACTCTCGGCCGAAGCCGCGGTGTAGAGCTTGAAGGGAATCGACACCAAGCCGAAGGAGATGGTTCCGGAACCGATCGCGCGCGCAGCCATGAATCGGAGCTTAGCCCGCTCTTCTTGCTCCGGTACAAGTGCGCGGCGACGCACCTCGCGCGGTACTGCACGCGTTATCAGCAGAATGCGTCATTCGCGTGCATGATGCATGCAATAGACTGAACGCATGTGGGAGGGAAGAACGTTTCAGCCGGCGACGTACCAGCGTTCGTGGACCGTGCCTGGCTCTTCGATCGCTCGCTGACGGTGGACGCAAGTCCGGTCGGGTGGCGTGTCGACCGTCGCGCGGTCCGGCGATGCTCCTGGCGGCGACGATCGCTGCGA
>JABFRG010000818.1 GCA_013141295.1 Polyangiaceae bacterium | reverse complement strand
CTGCACGGTTCCGGCGCGCTGCGCTCCGCACGCGACGAAGAGGGCACCGAGCACCAGCACCCAAGACCGTGACCGTCGCGCGCGCATCTGGAGTGGTCCTTTCATGGCTCTCTCTGGGGCGACCTTTGGCCGAAGCGCGCCGGAACCGTGCAGCGTCGCCGGCCTCGGCGGGTCGCACCTGGAATGTTTCAGCGAGTCTGTATGCGTAAGAAACTACTGCACTTTTGTGGGCGCGAACATTTTTCTGGAACCTTTCCCGGGACCCTCTGTCTGTCTTTTTGCGAGCCACGATGCACCTCGGAAACGGGGCGCGGCGGGGTCGCCAACCAACAACCGCGTGTGCGTCGTCGCGAGCCTCTCGCGTGCGTGCCGCAAACCCGAAGCCCCTGCGCGAGGTCCGTCATGGCTACCCACTCGATCAATCCCTTTGCGTCTTTCTCCACCGTCGACGTTGCCGAGAGCTACGCGCTCGTGCCCACCACGCCGAAGGTGTCCGACGTCGAAGTGGAAGAGCTTCACGCCGAAGCGGTCGAGATCACCATCGCCTGGGGCAGCAACGTCCTCGCCGTGAAGCACCTCTCGCCTCCGCGTCCCTTCACCATCGGCGACGGCGCCGACTTCGTGGCCCCGGTGGAGCTGCTCGGTGCGTCGCGGGTTCAGGTGGTCTCTTGCGACGGTGGCACCGTTCGCGTGGTGGTGCCGGCCAAGGCCGAGGGCACCGTGTCTGCGGAGAACCGCGCCGCGCAGTCGATTGGCGAGCTCGTCGCCCAGGGCTTCGGTCGCGCGTCCGCCAACGGCGCCCGCGAGTTCGACCTCTCCGCGGGCACCTCGGCTTCGTTCGACCTTGGTGAGCTCACCGTCACCGTCGCCGCCGTCCGCGCCGGCAAGCGCGTCGAGAAGGGCCTCCTCACCGGCCTCGCTGCCAGCGCCTACCAGCACACCGGCCTCTCCTTCCTGCTCCACGGCGCCATCATCGGCTCCCTCGCCTTCTTCATGCCGAGCATGGGCCAGGACGACGCCGAGGGCATGGACCGCGACCAGCTCCTCATGATGCAGAAGATGCTCAACGCCAGCGCCGAGCGCAACAACGAGCCGCTTCCCCAGGACAGCGCGGCTCCCGCCGAAGCGCCCGGCGGCGCCGGCACCCGCGCGGTGGGCGAAGAGGGCAAGATGGGCAAGGCCCAGGCGAGCACCAACGGTCGCTGGCAGAAGGAAGGACCGCGCGACAACGCGAACCCCCAGCTCTCTCGCGCCGAGCTCAAGAGCATGGCCGCCGACTTCGGTATGAACGGCCTCCTTGCCTCGATGTCGCTCTCCGACCCCAACGCCCCCACGGCCGCCTGGGCTCCGCCCGACGGCCGCGGCAGGGACGCGCAGAGCTTCAACGGCGCCATGTGGGCCAACGACATCGGCGACGCGGTCGGCGCGGGCGGCCTCGGCCTCTTCGGCACCGGTGAGAACGGCGGCGGCAAGGGCTTCGGCGTCGGCCTCGGCGACGTCGGCACCATCGGCCACGGTCAGGGCACCTGCACCACCGGCGACTGCCAGGGCTTCGGGCCCGGCGGCAAGGGCGGTTGGGGTCGCGGCGGCAACCACGTCACCGGCGACCACCAGGTGAGCAAGATCAGCATGCGCGTCCCGGTCACCACCGGCAACGGCCACATCCCCCCCGAGGTCATCCAGCGCATCGTGCGCGCCAACTACGGTCGCTTCCGCGCTTGCTACGAGAGCGGTCTCCGCACCAACCCCTCGCTCACCGGCCGCGTCTCCGTGCGCTTCGTCATCGGTCGCGAAGGCGCCGTCAGCACCTCGCAGGACGGCGGCTCGGACCTCCCGGATCAAGCTGTCACCTCCTGCGTCGTGCGAAGCTTCGGCAACCTGAGCTTCCCCCAGCCGGAAGGCGGCATCGTCACGGTCAACTACCCGATCGTGTTCTCGCCCGGCGAGTGATCGCAACCGCTCGATAGCCAGGGAACCCACTGAAGCCGGCCTCCGTCTCGTACGGAGCGCCGGTTTCGGCCTTTTGTCGACCCGTAGGCCAGTGATTCCAAGCGGTTGGGGGACATTTTTGACAAGAAGTGATCTGACGGTACAGTGATTGAACCACTATGCTTTTCGCTTTCTTTCGCCCCACCCTCGCAGCCGCCCTGCTGCTCGGAGCTGCGGCACTCGGCATATCGTCCACCGCGCGAGCGGACGATCCGGCCGAACCTCCGCTGCCGGAGCTGCCGCCCCCGACACTGCAGGCGCCCATGGTCGCGCCGGACCCCGCTCCGGCCATGGATGCGGATCCAGCTCTGGACGTGCCACCGCCCCACGTCGAATCGCGCGCGCAGATCTGGGAGCGCAAGCATCGCCAGAACTTCGAAGGTGGGCTCATGACCGCCGGCGCTTCGTACGCACTCGCCGCGGGGATGGGCGCGTACGTTCGCCTGCTCGACCACGAGGCCCTGACCAAGACGTGGGGAACGTTCCTCTTCGTCCCCATCGGCGGCCCGATGTACCTCGGTGGACGGATGCTCCTGTCGTGGAGCGATACGTTGGGGCGCCACCCGTCGGCCGCGAGCGTAGCGCTCTCACCGCTGGCGTACGGCGTGGGGCTCTTCCTCATGTTCGACGGGGTCATGCAGGCCTACGGGCTCGTACGCGCCACCGGCATCGGCGAAGGTCCGCGCCCCGGCGGCCGCTCCAGCGATCCGACGCGAACGCTGCGCAACGTGTGGGTCGCGCCGTCGCCTTCACCCAACGGCGGCGAGCTCCACCTCGGCGCGAGCTTTTGACCGAGGACCGCGCGTGCCGCGTCGTGGCGCAACTCGACCTTGACGGCCCGGTGAGGTCGAGCTGGGATCGGGCCCCCGATGCGCCTTCGTCTTTCCTCCTCGGCTTTCGCGCTGGCGCTGGCATGCCTCGCAACCGCGGGAGCATCGAGGGCCGACGAGGTCACGCCCGAGTCGTCGACGGAGCTCACCGGGTACCAGTGGGACCGTCGCCACATCGAGCGTCGCAACGACGGATTGTGGTTGTTCGGAGCGAGCTACGGGCTGGCGGCCGGCGCCGGCGTGACACTCCTGTGGGCCAACCGCAACGAGCGCGACTCCGACCTCGACCTGCACTGGTTCGCGCCGCTGTTCGTGCCGGTGCTGGGGCCGATGTTCCTCGGGGGCCGATTGGCTGTGCGATACACGCAGGTGATCGGCGAGACGCGTCCGAGCTTCGTACCGGTGGCGGTTGCGCTGGCCCCGCTCGTCTACGCGGGCAGCGTCGTTGTCGTCCTCGACGGGCTGGCGCAGGTCTACGGCCTGGTCATGGCCATGGGGCTGGGCGAGGGGCGGAGGCCCTCGGTAGCGGCGAGTAGCCGGAGGCTGTGGCTTCTCCCCTCGGCTTCGGAGCGCACGCTCGGGGTCGACTTGGGGGGACGATTCTGATGGCGCAAGCAATGCGGTGAGTGCCGCTTTCTCGGATTCTGGCCGCGGCCCCTTGTTCATCGGCCCAGGGCTGCTATTTCCATGGGCATGTCGGACAAGCGCTACCAAACGTTCGAAGAGTTCTGGCCCTTCTACGTGCGCGAGCACTCGAAGAAGGCGACCCGTACGATGCACTTCATCGGCACCTCCGGCGCACTGGCCGCGGTGGCCGGCGCGGTGCTCGGTCGCAAGCCGTGGCTCCTCCTCGCTGCGCCCATCTCCGGCTACGGCTTCGCCTGGGTCAGCCACTTCTTCATCGAGAACAACAAGCCTGCATCCTTCAAGTATCCGCTCTGGTCCTTGGCGGCGGACTTCAAGATGTGGAGCAAGATGCTCGGCGGGAGCATGGACGAGGAAGTCGCGCGCATCTTGGCCGCCGAAGCCGCCGCGGAAAGCGCGGCGCAGCCCGCGGCCGAGCAGGCGACCCCCGCCGAGGCCGTCAACGGCGCCGCCTCGCACGTCTCGTAGCTACTTGCCTTCGTACTCGCGAAGCACGATCTCGAGGATGCCCAGCAGCACGTCGAGGTAGCGCTCCTGGATGGCGAGATCGCCGTCGGTGCCCAGCGATACCTCGACGCTCGAGCCGCGCAGCGAGAGCTTGATGCTTTTGAGCACGTCGCGCGCGAGCGCACGCTCGGCGCCATCGAGCGCCCGCGATTGCGCCTTGGTCACGCGATCGTAGATGGCTGCGGCGATCTCCGCCGATGCGAAACGCAGGCCGAAGAGCGCCGCCACCCGTGCGGGCGACGCGTCGATGCGGCCGTCGATGGTGATGTCGCCCAGATCGCCGCGCACCAGGGCTACGGTGCTCTCCTTGAGCGCCAACCGATCGCTCTCCGCGGGATCCGGGGAGGCGTCCATGGAGCCGCGGACAGCGCGCGGATCGCCGGCCACCAGCAACCCATCGCGGGCCGAGACCAGGTACGGATCGACGCGCACCGAGCGGCCGTCCTCGGTGCCCCCGAACGCCTTCTTCACGCAGGCGAGCGCCTCGGCCTCGCCGGTGGCCAGGTGCGCCACCACCGTCCAGCCGTCGGGGCCATTGCCGAAGGCCACGTCGTCGATCCCCTGAAAGGCCGAGAAGCCGCAGGCTTTCTCTTGTTGTATCAGGAACTTGCCGAAGCCCCGGGCGCGCAGGAACGAGACCACAGCGGGAAAGAGCGAGCTCTTCCGGAAGCGCACCATGTCCACGTGCCCCACGAACGTGGACGACCGCGGCAGATGCGCCGCTGGCGATGCATTGCCGAGCAATTTCGGGGCTTCCGTGGCCTTGCTGAAGGACGTGGCCTTGCTCCCGCAGCCGCCCAAGCCGAGCGTGACCGCAAGAACCCAGGGCAAGAGCGCGCGCATGGACAACCCCAATACACGTGAATGCGGGGCTGCGGGATGCACCAAGGAAGAATATAGCTTGCGCATCCTGGGGGGTATGGCATTACCTCCACCTACATCGCTCTTCCCGGAA
>JABFRG010001111.1 GCA_013141295.1 Polyangiaceae bacterium | reverse complement strand
GAGCTGGACGACGTCTTCGAAGACGGCGAGCTCCCCTACGCGCCCACCATCACGCTCACCACCCCCGCGCGCGGAACGTTCTTGCTTTCGGTGCCGGCGCCCGCACGGGGCGAGCTCTCGACCGAGGACGACACGCGCAAGGAAGCGCTGCGCAAGCTGGAGGCCCACGTCATGCACCGGCTCCACGACGCCGGCATTCACCTGAAGATCTTCGGCATGAAGCGCGACGATCCGAGCACCCTCCTCCACCGCGGCCCCGGCGGATGCATGTATGGCGCATCCTTTCACGGCATGTTCGCGCCGCTCCACCGGCTCCCCACCCGCGCCGGAAGCCACGAGCCGGGCATCTACTTCGCGGGGGTGGCAGCCCACCCCGGCCATACCCGGGGCATGGTGGCACAGAGTGGACGCCTGGCCGCCCAGGCCGTGGAAGAAGACCTGGGCGGTTGATCTCTCAGTGCAGCGCGAGGGTCTGCAGCCCCCACTCGCCGAGGGCGCAGATGGCCCGATCCTGCTCCAGGAGGACGTCGTACGAGTAGCCGTAGCCACGGAGCGTCTGTGCGCCCAGGAGCCGCGGGGCCGGCGCGGCGGTGTCGTATACCGCGAGGCCGTTCTCGTTGGCGATGGCGACCCGCGTTCCGGAGACCGCCACCGGCCATCGAGCGGCCCCGGAGAACGAGCTGGTGAGCGAGAGGCTGCCGCTGCTCACGCCGGCGTAGACGAAGAGGCCCTCCTGAGAGCCCGGTCGTCGCACCGGCTCCTGGTACCCGCCGCCGGGTGCCGAGAGCGCGTAGTCGTAGTCGGCATAGAGTGTAACATACACGCGCTCGCCGGTGGCCACGATGCCGCCGATGTTCTGCCCGGGAAGGCTGGTGGTGCCGCGGAGCGAGGCGCGGCTGCTGCCGGCCGGAAGGTCGGAGGAGCGAAGCATGCGGTCGACGGTGACGCAGCTCTTGGCGTCGCTATCGAAGTAGGCGCGGTAGCCGAAGGCCTTGGTGCAATCCTGATAGGTGTCGGCTTGCGTCACGTGGCGCGCGTAGTCCACCGTGGTGAGATGGGTCTGGCTGGCATCGACCGCCAGGAGCGAGCCGGGCACGTTCACCGCGGGCAAGAGCGCGGGCGCGTCGGGGTTGCCGATGTCGAGACGGTCGACCCAGAAGCGCACGCGGCCCGGCCGGGTTCGCTCCCAGCGCGAGGTGTACACGGTGTTGCCCTGGAGAATGAGAGGCGTGCTGCCCACCGAGACCGGAAGGTCGGTCTTGCTCACGTGAATGGCCGCCGGTTGGGCCAGGTTGAGGGTGTACACGGCGCGGTCGACGCGGGCGTCGACCATGCGGCCGTTGTCGTCTCGCACCGGCGTCGAGCGAGAGTCGATGAACGAGAGCGTGCTGCCACTCTGCACGATGGCCGAGCCTGCGCCCACCAGCGAGCCGTAGTAACCGCCCGAGTAGTACGCGTACCCGTCGAACCACCCGCCGCCCCAGTACGAGGTCTCGCTGGGGAGGACGATCTCGGCCTTGCCCACCAGCGCCGGCGCTGCGGGGTTCGACACGTCGATCACGCCCACCAGCATGGTGCGCTTCTGCGTCGCGTAGTTGGTGCCTTCGTAGCTGTAGGTAGGTACCGCCACGTAGACGAAGTTTCCTTGGGCGAAGAGGCGCGCGGCGTACCACGAGGTCCAGGTGCCATAGCCACCGCAACGTGCGCGGTCGCTGGTGGCGAGCGCGGTGAGCGGGAGCGAGCCCACCGGGTCTGCCTGGTCGGCGCCCTCCTTGGGGGTGAGGGCGATCATCGCCTCGCCGGTGAACCAGTCGTTGGTGAGCTGGGCCAGCATGCCGCCGGCAGCGGAGACCACGTTGTGCGCGGGGTTGGCGAGGGCGAACTCCGCGGTCTTGGCCGGCGCGCTACGGTCGTCGATGCGGAACGAGGTGACGTTGTTGTCGGACACCGCGAACAGGCGCTCGTCGTAGATGAAGGCGCGGCGCGGCTCGCCGTGCTGGGGCGCCACGCCTCGGAGCACGAGATCGTCGCGGCTGTAGTCGATGAGCTGGACGCCGCTCTGGGGCGCGGTGCAGCCGTTGTTCTGCCAACCGCCGTAGCTGGCGAAAGGCACCATGATGAGCCCTTGCGCGTCGAGCACCTGGAACGACTTATGGATGCGATCCTGGTCCTCTGCCAGCTGGGCCCAGCCCTTGGCGAAGTTCACGCGCTTGAGCATCTTGGGGCTCTTGAGGTCGGCCACGTCGAAGAGCGAGACGGTCAGCGAGCCTTCGGCGTTGCGGTTGTCGAAGCCGAGGCCGATCAGGCGATCGCCGCGAGGCTCCATGTAATAGAGGAAGCCCGGCATCTCCAGGGTGCCCATCTGCTTGGGCAGCGCCGGGTCGGCCAGATCGATGGTGTAGAGCGGGTCGGTCTGCTGCGCGGTGATGGCATATCCGCGGGGCCCGTCGAAGCGAACCGAGCGCAGGCTCTCGGGCATGGGGAGGCGCAGGCTGGTTTGCCCCAGCGGCACCACCGTGTTCGAATCGGTGACGCGGAAGGTCTGCACCTGGGGGTCGACGGAGCCATTGCTCCAGGTGTTGCCGCGCTGGCTGACGACGCGCAAGACGCCCTCGAACTCGTCCATCTGCCAGCGGCTGCTCACCTGCCCGTCCACCGGTACGTCGGCGCCCTTGCGCATCTGCCCCGAAGGATTGGCGATGTCCACCACCTGGATGATCGAGCGCTGGTTGCCGTTGCCGTTCCAGCTCCACTCGGGGCCGGCCACGTACAGCCGCTGGTTGGTGGCCGAGACGCTGCGCTTCCACCAGCTGTAGCTCTTCTGCGGGCTCGAGAAGCGCAGCTGATCCACCTGCGCGATGGATGTGCCGGCGGTCTTGAACGACGTGATGGTGGTGCTCGGCGTATCCTGACAGCGCCAGCAATACCCATCTTCGTAGGTGACCAGATAGAGCACGTCGCCCACCAAGCGCGAGTCGCTCACCGTGCCGGGAACGTCGAAGGCGGCGAGCTTCTGGATGGCAGCGGGGTTCCGGGCGTCGAGAGAGAGAATCTCGCTCGACTGCACCCAGCGTCCGCCGTCGGCCGAGGAGGTGGAGGGGACCCAGTGACCGAAGTCGTTGAGCATCACCTGGACCACGCCGTCCTTCACGTACATCTCGAAGGGCATGGCATCCATGCGGTAGCGACCGAGCATCTTCAGCTGATCGCGCACGCCGATCTCGATGACCGAGAGGCCGCCGTAGCGAGAGAGTGCGTACAGGCGCGAGCCGTCGCGCTGGATGATATCGGCCTCTTCCACCGCCCGCTCGGCGCTGGGGTCCTTGGCGCTCTCACCGGGCGCGCTGGGCGCCGCGGTGCCCCCGGACGACGACGAAGCGCCTCCGGCGGCGTTGCTGTCCCCACGGGCCTGCGCCTGCGGCGAGGGATCGTCGGACTCGAACTCCCCGTCGCTGCTACCGCAGGCGTAGAGCGCGAAGGCGGCGGACGCGAGGAGGGCTGCGCGGACGAAGGAGGGGCGACGCGGGGCGAGCATTGGATGCCGTGAAGCAAAACGGACGCCACCCGATCGATGCTGAAGTTTCGGCGAGTTAGCGCGCTCGGAGTGTGCCAGTGGCACAGCCCTTGCGCATGCTCACCAGGCCCGCGGGGCGATGGGCAGTCGCCGACGCTTCGGGTCGATGGGCGATGGAGAGGCCGAAGGCGCCGGACCGATGGCGCGCGGCGCCGCATCGTCCTCCTCCACGTAGAGCGCGAAGGTGCCGTGGTCGAAGGGCGCCCCCGGCGCCGCCGAGACCCGCTCGAGGCGCTCGCGCTTGCCCTGGGCCTTCATCTCGAGAGCCCGATGGTGGCAGTAGGGATTGTTCCCCGGGCGCCCGAAGAACACGTGCGCGGTCCAGGTGCATCCGGCGCCGCACACCGAGGCGTAGTAGCAGGTCTTGCAGAAGCCCCACAGGCGCGCGTCGCGCTCTTCCTGGCGACGTCGCATGAAGCCCAGCTCCGGCGCTTCGTTCCACAGGTCGGCGATCGCCTGCTGCCGCACGTTACCTGCGGAATACACCGATGTGGGGAGCGAGGGGCAGCCCTTGATGGTCCCGTCGGACTCGATCCCGAGGGCGTTCTTTCCGGCGGCGCATCCGGTCCAGACCGCCTCGCCAGAAACGCCGCGATTGCGAAATATCGCTTCGTGGGGTCCGTAGTAGCCAATGTTGTTGGCGGGCCAGAACAAGAGACCGTGGGAGCGCCCGCGTACTGCGATATCGGCAAGCTTGGGGTGGACGTCGAGGAGCTCGTAGGGCTGAAACAGCCATTCCGGGTGCTCCGCCGCGCGCCCCATGGGCACCGTGAGCTGGAACTGCCAGCCACCCACCCCTTCGGCCACGAAGAGGTCGAAGAGCGCGTCGAGATCGGCGAACGAGAGCCGGTTCAACTGCGTATTGGCGGTGATGGCGATGCCCGCCTCGCGCAGGGTGCGCAGCGACCCCAGCGCAGCGTCGAAGCTCCCGCGGAGGCCGCGCTGGCGATCGTGGGCCGGCGCGAGACCGTCGATGGACACCGACACCGCGGCGACGCCGGCTGCCTTGGCGCGGGCCGCGCGCTCCTTCGTGAACGCACGGCCGCCGGTGGTCATGGTGCACTTCATCCCCGCATCGACGATGGCCCGGGCGACGACGTCCCAGTCGTCACGAAGGTAGGCCTCGCCGCCGATGAGGGTGATCTCCCGGGCGCCCATCGCCGCCAGCTGGCGCACGGTCTCGAGCGCTTCTTCGGTGGAGAGCTCGGAAGCGCGCGGTCGACCGGCGCGACTCCCGCAATGGGCGCAGGATAGATCGCAACGGAGCGTCAGCTCCCAGACCACGTAGTGCGGTGCGCCCGACGGTGCGGCCGACGCCCACGCTGGCCTCGGCGGCGGTGTGCCCACCGTCTTCGAC
>JABFRG010000994.1 GCA_013141295.1 Polyangiaceae bacterium | reverse complement strand
CCCCGGCCCCGCCGGCGCCGGCGCCGCCGCCGACGACCACCATCCGCGGTGCCGTCTGCCGCTGCGGCTTCGGGCGTGCTCTCGGGGCCGCCGAGGATCGGCTGATCGTCGTCGTCCTCGTCGTCGAACAGCTCGGCGCCGCTGGCCGCGAGGTCCGCCCGGAGGGCGTCCTCACCGGAGAGCGCGATTTCCGGGCCCTCGCCCTCTTCGTCCTCGAGCGCCGTGTGGGAAGAATCCGGGGGAAGGGCGTTGGCGGCCTCGACCTCCAGGGCGTTGACCTCTTCGCCCTCTTCCTGCGGCTCCTGCGCCGGGGCGTTCTTGCCCTTCTTCTCTTTCCACTCGCGAAGCGCGAACACGCCGGGCTTCACGCGGACGATGGGGTTGGCCTTGTCCTCTTTCTTGAGGAGCGCGGCGAGGCGCGCGCCCATGGTCACTTCGGGGCTCTTGCCCACGTGGGAGAGAAGGTTCTTCTCGATGGCGAGCTCGGTGATCTCTTTGTAGTGAAGAGGTTTACCGGCGATGCGCAGCACTTCTGCGGCGGCTTCGGTGAAAGTCATTGGGGATGTCCTTGGGGCGAGCTAGTTCAGACTGGGGTCGCCGCGCGTCTTCGATGTCGGTCGCCGTCACTGGCGACGGGTCATGACACGGCCACGGCGTTCACTCCTCAGCTCCCCCGACCCCGCTTGCGGAACCACCCCGTCGTTGCAGGGCGCTGGCACAGGTAGGATTACGGGAGGAGGGCGCGAAAGCCCCTGGCTCGCGTCGCACATGGGTATACCGTGGGCACCGTTCGCCGTCAAACGACGTTTTCGTGTCTTTGTCCTTGGCTGTTGCGGACATCCGCCCGCTTCGGGTCCATCCGGCGCCCATGGGATGGTGGAAAAACGCGCGCGTTCTGGTGATACAGTGCGCCGCCCACCGTGAAGAACGCCGTTCTCCTCGCCGTCATCGTCGTATGCACCGCTCTTGCGGCAGGGGTCGGTTTCGCGCCGAGCCGGGCCGGCAACTACCTCTTCCCCGCTTTCGTGGGGGGCACCGCGCTGCTCCTGGCGGTCTTCGCCATCTTGCTCGCGCGCCGGGAAGAAGTGCTGGCGAGCTGGCTCAAGCCGAAGTGGGGAGACCTCACCGCGGGCATCATCTTCGCGGTCGTGACCTGCACCTGCGCCTGGGCCTTCGTGAAATTCGTGGCCACCCAGGGCACGCCGCGGGAAGCGTGGATCGCCCGCCTCTACGCCCAGATGGGCGACCCGGCGCCGCTCCGGGCCCACGTACCGCTGGTGGTGCTGGCGGTGGTGCTCATCGCCGCTTCCGAGGAGATCGTCTGGCGCGGCCTCGTGCCCTGGCTGCTGGAGCCCCGGGTAGGGTCGCGCCGCGCCTGGATCTACGCTGCGTTCTTGTACGCGCTGGCCCACGTGCCCACGGCGTATACGCTCCGTGACGATAAGGCCGGATTCAACCCGGTGCTCGTGCTCGGCGCCCTCGGTGCTGGGCTCCTCTGGGGCGGCATGACCCGGTACTTCGGGCGTCTGCTCCCGGCCATCATCGCCCACGCCTTCTTCGACTGGTGCGTGATCATGATGTTCCGCCTCTGGGGCCCGAGCGTTTAGTGGGAAGCGGCGGCGGCGCCGAAGCGCCGGGGGGCCGAGAAAGCGGGCGCGGACCGTTCTCCTTCGGCGGCGCGCTGGGGCCCCTCGTCCGTGCGCGGGCGGAGCGGATTCGCGCGGAGCTCCCGTCGCTCGACGAGGAGGCGGTGCTACCGGCTGCCGCCATGGCCGAGGCGTATCCGGCCCTCGGCCACTGGCTCAACCCGCGCGACCTCACCAGCCTGGGGCGCGCATCGCTGGCGTCCGCGCGCGACGTGCGAGCGTATCGTCGCGCGTTCGCCGAGGGACGCCCCCTCGCCGACCTCGACGCCGAGCACTTTCAGGCGGAGATTCGCCGCTTCGCGCGCCGGGAGAAGATGCGCGTCGCGGTGCGCGAGCTTCGGGTGCCCGAGGTGGACGTGACCGCCCGCGAGATCTCCGATCTGGCCGAGGTCTGTATCGATCTGGCGGTGCGAGAAGCGCTGGCTTGGGCCGACGCGCGCTTCGGTGAGCCTCGGAGCGCCGGTGGAGAGCGTGTACGATACACGGTGCTCGGCATGGGCAAGCTCGGGGGGCGGGAGCTGAACCCGGGGAGCGACGTGGACATCGTCGCGTTCTACGAGACCGACGACGGGCAGGCCGGCGAGAGCTCGCTGCACGAGTATTTCGCGCGGGTGACCCAGCGGCTCTCCGGGAGCCTCGAGAACATCACCGAAGACGGCTCGGTTTGGCGGGTCGATCTCCGGCTTCGGCCGGAGGGCTCCCGTGGACCGCTGGTGAACTCGCTGGCCGCCGCCGAACGTTACTACGAGTCGTGGGGCCGCACCTGGGAGCGCGCCGCGCTGCTTCGGGCCCGGCCGGTGGGCGGCAGCACCGCCTTCGGAAACGAGCTTCTGAACGCCCTCGGCAGCTTCGTCTGGCAGCGGTCGGTGAAGCCGCAGATTGCCCAGGAGATGACCGAGCTCTGCGAGATGGCCCGGGCCGAGCTCTCACCCGATGCCGCGCGAGACGTGAAGCTCGGCGTGGGTGGCATTCGCGAAGCGGAGTTCTTCGTGCAGTCGCTGCAGCTCATCTGGGGCGGGCGCGACCCGAGCTTGCGCACCCCGGGCACCCTCGACGCGCTCCGGCGCCTCCGCGGCCGCGGGTTCGTCACCGATCGCGAGGCCCGCGACGTTCACGAGGGGTACCTCTTCCTTCGCAAGCTCGAGCATCGCATCCAGTTCGCCACCGGCCTCGCCACCCACGTGGTGCCGGAGGGCGAGCTCCTGGGCCGCATCGCGCGATCCATGCATATTGCATCGGACGCCGAGCTGTGGCGCGAGCTCGAGAAGCACCGCAAGCGCATCGCCGCCCGCTTCGCGTCGCTGACTCGCGGGCAGGCTCCCGCGCCGTCGCGGACGCTTCCGCGGTTCTTCGCCGCCCTCGACGCCGGCGACGAAGCGGCCCTCACCGAGGTGGTGGCAGAGCGAGTGAAGGACCACGTGCCGGTCTCCCAGGACCTGGTGCGGAATCTCATGAGCCTGGCGCGGCGTCCGGACTTGCCGCTCGGTGCGCGCACCCGCGACCTGCACCCTTCGTTCGTGAGCGATTTTACCGCCGCGCTCTTCGACTCTTCGGCGCCGGAGCAGACCGCTCGCCTGTTCTCGCAGTTCTTCGCCCGCCTGGTGACGCCGCAGGTGTACGTGCGCGCCTTGGAGGCCGAGCCGCGGACGCTCCGGCGCATGGCGCACCTCCTCGGGGCCAGCGCGTTTCTCGGCGAATCGCTCCTCGGGCATCCGGAGCTGGTGGACGGCGTGCTCTTCCATCACAAGCTGCCCACCGAGTCCTCGGTGCGCGCCGCGGTGGTCGCGGCGGCAGCGGAGGCGGACCCGAACGCCGAGGATCCCGCCGATGCCTTCGTGGGCGCGCTCCGGCGCGCGAAGGCCACCGTCACCCTGCAGGTGGGGCTCTCGGATCTGGCGGGCGAGCTCGACGCGCCGCAGAGCACGTCGCGGCTCCTCACCGCGCTGGCCGAGGCCATCGTGCAAGCCGCCCTGCGCTTCGCGCTCCACGAGCGGGCCCGGGCCGGGGGGAGGCCGCTCGGGCCCGAGGAGATCGAGCGCGGCCTGGCCATCGTCGCCATGGGCAAGCTCGGAGGCCACGAGCTGAGCTACGGCTCGGACCTCGATCTGTTCTTCGTGTACGAGGACACCGAGGACGAGGCGCTCATCGAGCGCTACGTTCGGGTCGCGCAGCGCGTGCTCCGGCTGCTCGATCTCCCGCACGGCGAAGGCCCGGGATACGCCCTCGACACCCGGCTCCGTCCTTCCGGAAACCAAGGGCTCCTGGTGGTGTCCGATACCGCCTTCGCGCGGTACCACGGCTTCGGGAGCGAGCCACGTCGCGGCGAGGACTGGGAGCGCCAAGCGCTCATCAAGGCGCGGTTCGTGGCGGGCGACGCCGGCGTGGGCGCCCGGGCCGCCTCGGTGGCCACCCGTGCGGCCTACGAGCGCGGCGCGCCGCAGCTCGAGGAAATGCTGAGGATTCGCGACCGAATGAACCGCGAGCTCTCTCGCGACAAGCGCGCTTCCGGCCGCTTCGATCTCAAGTTCGGTCCGGGCGGGTTGGTCGACGTCGAGTTCGCAGTGCAATGGCTGCAGATGCACGCCGGTGCCGATGGCCGCGTGCGCACCCCCGAGACGGAGGCTGCGCTGGAGGCGCTCACCACCGCGGGTGTGCTGTCGGCTGCGGATCGCGATACCCTCGTCGCGCGCTACCGCTTGCTCCGCCGCCTCGTGGAGCGGCTCCGGGTGCGCCATGGTGATGCCCGGTCGCTCCTCGAGCGGGGCGCGACCGCGCTTCCGGCCCTGGCCCGAAGCGTGGGCTTCGCGGGCGAGGACGATCTCTTCGAGGCCCTGGCGGAGCCCATCCCCGACCTCGCCACCATCGCACAAAAGACGAAACCCCCGCGCTGAGCAGCGCAGGGGCTTCGATCGAGCTCGCTCGCGGTCAGTTGGACGCGGCAGCCGCGAACCAACCAATCCAGCCGAGGGTGGACAGGACGACGCCGATGATGGCGACGATCAGCGAGATCTTCGCCTTGCTGCGCGCGCCTTCGATGTCGCCCGCCTTCTTGGCGTTGCCGGCCTGGATCGCGAACGCGAGACCGATGCCGCCGAAGAGGAGGTTGCAGCAGGGGAAGAGCGCGATAATCGAGAAGATGAGGGGGAGCGTGGTGTTCACGTCGCCGCCCGCACCCGGCATCATCGGGCCACCCGGAGGAGGGAAGCCGCCACCCGGAGGACCGAAGCCGGCCGGCGGGGGAGCGCCGTAGCCGCCCGGCGGGGGAGCGCCCGGAGGTGCGCCGTAG
>JABFRG010000127.1 GCA_013141295.1 Polyangiaceae bacterium | reverse complement strand
GGGCCTTCACCTTCTCCAGCCCGCAATTTACCCCGTCACCGACCTCGACGTCAGCGACGACGCAGAACGATCAGATCGCCACGACTTCGTCACCCTCGCGCGCTTTCTCGCTGGCAGCGACATACGGCGCAGTGATGACCTTCTCGCGCTCCAACACGCGGCGGATCTCTTCGAACTGGGAGGAAATGTTGCCCTTCGGAAATCGGAGCTGCGTCAAACCATGGACATTGGAAAACTCTTCGCATCCGTCCTCCACAAGGAGGATCGCGCGATGGAAGCCAAGGCGACCCTGGAATAGCCCCGCCTCATGGATCACGTTCGCCCTTGCGTGAATTTTTCCGTCCGCCGCCTCGTCCTCCCCTGTCATCACCAGGAAGGCAAAGGTGGCGCCGTCCAACATGTCGGACAGGCGCTTCGTCGTGGAATGACCCGCCGTGGATTCGCGGTTGAACTCGTCCCACTTGAGCAGCAGGCGATCCTGGAGGAAGGATGCTAGCTCGCGCCAAAGAAGCGATCGTCCGTGGCCAAGGAACACGTTGCCCTGGGCCTTGCTGGTCGCAGTCATGCTCATTCCCTTCCGCAAAAAAGTAACGAGGTAGCGCATCAACTTGCCCAGTTCCTCAAGCTGCATCCCGCTTGTTTGTTGCGAGAGGAGCTCCGCTTCGAGTTCCAGGTGTGGGGGCGTCTGGAATCCACCGGAAAGCGCGAGGCTGTCGCGGCTCCGGACCTGCTGGGGGCGAAAAGTTGCGATGACGTCGCGGGTCGAAGTGTGGCTCTTGAGAGCCTCGATCTTGTCGCGCACGCCTCGAACGACGGTGCTCTCGGACCGCGCAAGCGCTGCATCGAGCGTGGGGAGTACCTCCGCCTGGGCGGCCAGAAAGATTGCACGTAGACGCTGTGCATCCCCTTCAAGTCGACCGAGCTCAGCACGGGTTACCTTCGCATTGCGCAAGAGGGTCTCCCGAATGTACACGGCATCGTGCGTCTGCCAGCGCCCGATGGTCCTCGTCGCCATCCCGCCGTCCAGGCCCCATTCCGGATCGAAGTGCTCGTCAGGGCTGGCCGGCTGAAGGTCGACTATATAGACGCGAGAGTGGTAACCGAGCCACGAGCGCGACCACGCTCGGTCCGCTCGCTCGATCTGGTCCCGGCACCGACGGCGAATGTCGTAGAGCGCATCCTTCGGGTCGTTGTCGCACAGCTTGGATGCCACCGCCGCCTGCTCGCATCGCTGGGCGAGGTTCTCTAGGTCTTCTACGAGGTCGGTCATGTCCCCCATCATCCTTCCAACCACTATCTCAACCGAAAGGCTGATCTCGGTCAACCCCCACGGACCTAGCCTCCCTGGTTTCGTCATCGACGAGGTGACCGTACTCAGCCTTGGTGCTGGTCTTATTGGGGGCCAGGCTCACCGTGCTCGTTGGGCAACGACCTCGCTGCCGCGAATCCGCCCCAACGACGCATTGCGGGTTCCTCGCGAACCTCGACCGCTCGCTCGTTCACCTTCGACGCCTGAGCCGGCGGGGCGCCACCATCGCGGCCTCGCGCGATTGCCGGGATCGTTGCGTTAGCTGGACGAGTTTCGCTCGGGGAATCGCGCGCTCACTTGCATAAGGCCGAGGTGAACGGCTTCTTGGCCAAAGTCGCGTAGTCCGCTTTCGACGTGGTGATCGTGGCGTCGTCCGCCTGCACTCGTTCGCCTAGGTCATGAAGGAGCTGTAGGTTGACAACCCCACCCGGACTTCTTCGCTCCAGTGCGATCTGTTGCTGCGCGTCGCGCCTGTCCGCGAGCGCCGCGCACGCAGCGTCCGCAATTCGTTGGGCTTGGCAAACGTCCGACGCTCGGCACTTCAACTCTTCGGCGATCGCGTCCTCTGTCCGCTGAGCCCACTCGTGCACTCGCTCGTCGAGCTCCCCCCCTCGCTCGGGATCGTAGCACCGGTAGAGTGCGGCCTGCGCCTTGGCATGGGAGATCGTTCGCCTCGCGTTGTTGGGGTCGGTCATTCCCGCCAACGCGAGGTCTGCCTTTAGGATCGCCTCTATTTCAGGACGCACGATCGGTCCGGCGGCCCGCTTCTCGGAAGCGGTCATCGTGGGCGCGCAATCGGACGGGTCTGTCGTGGGAGCGGGCGGCCCCCCGCGTCTCGTCGGTGGCAGCCGCGGGGGAGGAGATTGGTCGCTCCGGCGTGGCGCCGCAGCTCGGGGACGCGGCGCGACCTCAGGCGGCGCCTCGGCCGGCGCACCCACGCAAGCTGTTTGCATCGCGAAAGCGACAATAGCTCCAACCCACCCGCCGCAGGACTTGCCCATCATCCCGTGCCTCCGTCTTTTCCGCAGGGCAACGGCGCCCCGCATGAAGAATCAAGTGTACCGACCGCGGACGAGTGACGTCAACGAACACGTCTGTTCTGGCGTTTTATCGACAGAATGTGGGGGGTAACACCCGTCGAAGATGGCGAGCGAAGACGGCGCTGGCGTTCTCAGGAGTGTCGCCGCCAACGTCCGCGCGATACGAAGGCGACGCGACCTGACGCAAGCTGCGCTCGCCGAAAGGGCGGACCTGGAAGTCCGACAACTTCAACGAGTCGAATCTGGGAAGATGGACTGTGGCATCGTCGCTCTCGCTGCCATCGCGGCGGCATTGGAGGTCCCAATTGGTCGCCTCTTTCGCGTGGCCTCCCTTCCGGCGCCCACTCGTGGCCGGCCTCGACGCTCCTCCCGTTGATCCCGCTCATGCGCCGTGTTCGCGTGACGAGTGCGCGGGATGATCCAGCGAACGGTTCGATCGGTGGGGCGTGTGCAGCGGCGCAGGTTGCCCGACGTCATGGCGGCCCGGTGGTGACGCACGCGACATGCACTCCCGCAAAACCGCCGCCGCGCGGTCGCGCCTGGCGGGAGGGCCGCGCCGCACGCCAAACACCCCGGTGTAACGGAACGGGCGGTACCCAGCGTTGCGTTTCGCGTGAAGTCGCGCCAAGGAGCCCGAAACATGTTGGACAGGCAAACGTCGCGCCTCAGATCGCGCGGGCGTTGCTTGCAGGGAGGCTTCGTCGAGTATCCAAGAACATTGCCGATGTGCTGCTCCAGGGTCTTTTTGCGCGCGAAGTCCAGAAAGCCGACCCAGCCGGTGATCGTCTTCCACGTGAACGACGAACTCGCGATTCCCGAGGTCGACGCCCATTCGTGAAACGCATCACAGAACTGCCGTCGATCGGGGACCCAAACGATCGCGTGTAGATGTTCTCCGTCGCCCTGCCCAGGCTGTCGTGAGGGATCGGTGGCGCACGCCCCCCAGTCGAGGATGCTGATGTGCTCCCCGTTCAACCCCTCGATCAGGCTGCCGAAGTCACGGTGGATCTGGAGGCGTGGGTACTCTGGAGGTGTACCGACGGTGACCATCAAGAGATCGCCCTCCCGTGGTAGCTGGGCGACCACGCGAGCGCCGAACGCTCTGCGCGCGGCGATGTTGACCGCCTTCCACGCGGAACCCCCCTTACGGGGCCGGAGACTCCTCCCTCGATGTCCTGGGCGAGGGGCGTTGCCCTTGTCACTCCTATCAAGGGGGCGAACCGCCACCTCGACGCCCACTCCGAGGCTGCGAAGCGCACGCGCCAGTTGGTCGAGTTCCGCGGGATTCTGCGCCAATCTTTGGGCGAGGTTGTGCGTTTGACGGTTTACCGCACGTCGTAACGCAACGGCGGGCGCCGATCCCACGTTGTCGACCCTTCCGTTACGCGCTGGCCTCTCCGTAAATCGGACGGTCCCATCGACCGAACCACCGAGATCCTCTTGAGGTGTTGCGTTACGCGAGGGCCTCCCCGCGGACCGGATGACCCATCGCCATCCCGACTTGCGCCGCCCCTTTGCGGGCGCGTCGACGCTCCCGGGGGCGGGTGATATATTGTTCATGTTGTTCGACAGCGCGCTGCGCGGGTTGATGCGTTTGAGGCCGCCACCCGCGCCGCGCGCGCTTTCTACTGCCGGCGGTTGGTGGTGGCGGTCTGTGAGCTGCCGAGTGTCTCGGTGGTGGATGTCTTCTCGGTCGACGCGGCGATTATTTCGCTCGCCAATTCGATTGCCCTTCGAATCGCAAAAGGGCCACCTCGCGCCACGTACTGGGCGGCCATGAGCATCGGGGCAAGCGCCGCATCCACGTCTCGAGCGAAACGCAACGCCTCTTCGCTACTGTCAGTCCCGTGCGCTGCGCTGGCGACCGCGCGGAGGAAACGTTCAGCCGCGGGACGGAGCGCGAAGTCCCCCGGAAGTCCCATTCCTGCGTAACCATCCGGAGTTACTTCGCCGGGCGTCGCTCTTTTAATCCGTAGGTCGCGGGTTCGAGTCCCGCTCGGCCCACTCTTTTCTGGCGCGTCTTCGCGCCGTCGCTCACTTGAAGCCCGAGAGGTGCACCACGTACCACTCGCCGCGCCACGAGATGAGCGACTTCACGTCGAAGGCGCGGACCCGTTCACTCTCGCCGATGCGGTACTGGAGCTTCGTGCCGTAGACCCGGTAGTAGCCGATCTTGTTCGTCTCCTCGTCCACGTCGACCCAGCGGCCGCGGGCCTCGGGGATGTCGGCGCCCACGAAGATGGCATTGGCAGCGCCGTCGCCCAGCTCCTTGTGGAGCGCGTGGATGTCGCGATTGAAGGCAGCCACCAGGCGGCGCTTCCAGTCGCCGGCGGGGTTGGGAATGGCCTTCACCTGCTCGTAGGCTTCCTTGGGAAAGAACGCCGGGAGCGCCAGGTCGGGCTCGTCCTTCACGATGGCCTCGAAGAGCACCCGCATGCGTCCGCGAAGCTTCTCGCTGTCGGCCTTGGGGCGATCCTTGGTCTGCGGCTCGGCGCCGTCGGTGGCGAGCAGCGCGCTCGCGCTCGGCGGTGCCGCGTCGGCGCTGGGCGCAGCGGCGTCTACCCGGGCGCCGGTGCCGGCGCCCGGGT
>JABFRG010000124.1 GCA_013141295.1 Polyangiaceae bacterium | reverse complement strand
GCCGAAGCCGCCCACCTGCGCATGGCCAAGATCTACGGCGCCCGGAAGAACACCGCCGAGGCCAAGCGCCACGAAGACGAGGCTCGCGCCGCCGGAGCGGCGGGAGAGCCCAAGAAGCCCGGCCCCTGATGCGATAACGACGACGCAGTCCCTGTTCTATGCTTCCACCATGGGCCAAGGCGCTGTGGGCTAGCGCGTGGCCTTCGAGAACCGCTCCCGATGCTCGTGCTCGGCGAACACCGGGCGAGCGGCGAGAGGTCTCGCCTTGGCGCGCTCGGCGGGCGAGAGCGTGGAGTGCGCCAGCGTCCAGAAGATCCAGTCGCGCACCTTGGGCGCGGCGACGTCGCGCAGGAGCACGTTGACCATGACGGCGGCCTCCGAGGTCCCCTCGAGCGCGCCGAGGCTCCTGCATGCGGCCGACACCACGTCGACGCTCTCGTCGCCGACCAGCGCGGAGATGCGTGCGTGCAGGAGCGCACGCGTCGCACCGGGAAGCTCTCCGAGCTCTGCGAGCAAACGCCGCGCCCGCCACGGAGCAGCCACCTGCGCCGCGTCGAGCATGCGGGGGAGCTCGGGATGCGCGACCTTCTGCGCCTGACGAAGCGCGAGCCTCAGCGCGAGCTCGCTCTTCTCCTCGAGCGCCTCGCACGCGGCACGCACGTTGCCCGCGAGAGCATCGAGGGCGTTCGCCGAGAAGAGCCCCGGGCGGTCCGCGAGCTCCGCGTAGTACGCAGCCTCGGTGCCCGCCTTGCGCCGCTTGGTGGCTTCTCGTTCGTCGCGCTGGAGCGCGAACCGCATGAGCACCACCAGGGCCGCCAGCGCCGCAAGCCCGTCGCCCTCGCGCAGAGCCCGCAGGAGCAGCGCCTGGCTCTCCGGTCCGTCATCGAGCTTCGAAACCTGGAGCGCCGAGGCGTCGATGGCGCCCGTGCGGGCCGTCTTCGGCGCGGCCGCCTTGGCGGAGGTCTTGGCCTTCTTGGCCTTCGCGGATGCGGACGCAGGGGCCGCCTTCTCGCGCTTCGCCACGGACTTGGGTTTGATCGCGAAGGCGACCTCGTCGTGTTTGGCCAGAACCAGCGTCACGTCGGTCTCGCTGGCGAGCGCCTCGGTGAGAGCCGCGGCGACGCGCTCCCGCGCGCCGATCCAGTGCAGCACGAGCGTGGAAGTGAGCTCCCCCGCGGCGTCGAAGGCGCGTGCATGCGACTGTCGATGCCAGAACACCGCGGACGTGGGCCTCGACTGCTTCGGCAGTTGGGCGAGCTTCTCCGCCACCAGCTCCTGCGCGTGGCTCTGGGTGTCGCCGGCGTTGGCCAGCGCGAGCACGCCCTTGGTTCGCGAGGCAGAGGCCGACGCCGAGATACGCGCGAACAATCGGCGCAGCTTTCGTAGGTTCATGCAGGCCTACGATAGTGGCATTTTCGTGCCACCCGGCTCGGCCGAATCGGGCCAAAGGCCACGAAGACGGGGCCAAGAAGCTCGGCCCTGAACAGACACTGAACGGCTACCGAGCTGCGTGCGCACGGTATTCCGTTTCCGAACGCGCGTGCTACAAGGGGCCATGAAAGCCATCCCGCTCGAGCTCATCCAGCGGCTCCCGAAGACCGATCTCCACGTTCACCTCGACGGCTCGCTCCGCCTCTCCACCATCCTGGAGCTAGGGCAAAAGCAGAAGGTGGCGCTGCCCGCCAGCGACGAAGAGGGCCTGCGCGCGGCCATGAACCTGGGGCAGAACTGCGGTTCCTTGGTGGAGTACCTCAAGGCCTTCGACGTGACCCTGAAGGTCATGCAGACCGCCGACGCCCTCACCCGCATCGCCTACGAGCTGGCGGAGGACGCGTCGAAAGAGAATGTACGATACATGGAAGTCCGCTACGCGCCGATGCTCCACACCCGCAAGGGCCTGAAGCTCACGGCGGTGGTGGAAGCGGTGCTCGAGGGCCTGCGGGCGGCGCAGGACAAGTTCGGCATCGAGTCGGCGGTCATCATCTGCGGCATCCGCAACGTCTCCGCCGAGAGCTCCCTGGAGATGGCCGAGCTGGCGGTGGCCTACAAGGGCCGCGGCGTGGTGGGCTTCGATCTCGCCGGCGCCGAGTACGACCACCCGGCCAAGCACCATCGCGCCGCCTTCCAGCTGGTGCGCGACAACAACATCAACGTGACCATCCACGCCGGCGAGGCCTACGGACCCGAGTCCATCGCCCAGGCGATTCACGTGTGCGGCGCTCACCGCATCGGCCACGGCTGCCGGCTCCGCGAGAACGGCGATCTGCTCCACTACCTCAACGACCACCGCATCGCCCTCGAGTGCTGCCCGTCGTCGAACGTGCAGACCGGCGCCATCCGCGACATGAAGGCGCACCCCATCAAGCTCTACAAGAACCTCGGCCTGCGGGTCACCGTCAACACCGACAACCGCCTGGTGACCGACACCACCGTCTCCAAGGAGCTCTGGCTCTGCCACCGGGAGATGGACTTCAGCCTCGAGGACCTCAAGGCCGTCATCCTCAGCGGCTTCAAGAGCGCCTTCCTCCCCTTCCACGTGAAGCAGCAGTACCTCCGCCGCGTGAGCGAGGAGCTCGCCGGCTTCACCGACGAGTCGCTCCCCTCGGTGCCGGTGCCCCCCAGCACCAGCTCGGTGATGTAGGGCGCTACTTGCCGCAGGACGAGTCGCAGTCCTGCGTATCGGTGCACAGCTTGCCGTCGATGCATCGGCGGCACGCTTCGGTGATCCGCGGCTGCTGACACGCCGTCACGAACTCCTGCTTCTGCTTGTCGGTGGCGTTCGCGCACGCCGCGTATTGCGCGCTCAGGTCCTGACAAGACGGCGCGCCGGGATACTCGGGCTCGCCGATCTTCGTGCCACCATCGCTGCGCCCAGCGCTGCACGCCGCCGTTGCCATCAGAACGAGCGCTGCGAGCACCCCCCACGTCTTCGTCACCGACATCGCATCTCTCCTCTCGTCGTTTCGTCGACAGCGCCAGGGTAGCAGGGCCCGTGCCACCGTGGATGTGCCGTAGAATGCCGCAATTCTCGCGAGGCGACGCGGAGAGCCCGCGACAACTGGATCAGGCCACGACAAAGCCGTGCTCGAGCGCGCCAACACTGATACTCGGCGGCCCGATCGGGCAATGGCTCCACATGTTCAAAGCTCTCTCGTTCGCGCTGGCTGCATCGCTATTCACGCTCGCCGGCTGCGCCGCCGATACCTCGCCGGAGGACCCGGCATCCACCGAAGCCCCCGCGCCCATCGGCAGCGACCAGGTGGACCCGGCGTACGCCATCTCGTGCCCGCCGCCGGTGTACCAGTGCTTCGCCACCAAGGTCTCGTACACGACCTTCGCCGCGTGCGCGTCCGCGTGCAAGACGACGGCGTATCCCGGCATGTGCCAGACCGTCTACCCGTACTGCTACGGCGTTCCGCCGCGCGCGCCCAAATGACGGACTGAGTGCGATCACCCTCACCGCGCTCCGGAGGCGCGACCTCTCACGAGGCCGACGTCGCGAGGGTCCGCGAACCGGGCACACTCGACGGCGGGTTGCCGCGGAATCCAGGGCATCCAGCGAGGGCATGACGGTTGCATTGCGCACCGACATGTCCTCGATTCGCGTCGTCTCTGCGCTCGCCCTCGGTGTCGCCACCGCCGGTATTCTCGTCTCCTACGGCTGCCGCTCGGAGAGCCCCGCGGCGGCGCCCACGGTGGTCGACAACGGCGACGACGGTGAGGACGAAGACGGCGTCGATGGCGTCGACGACCCCGGGGTCCCGCCCACGCCCGGCGACGACACCACGCCCATCCCCTCGAAGATTCGCTACGTGATGGTGCTGGTCAAAGAGAACCACACCTTCGACAACTACTTCACGGGCTTTCCCGGCGCCGAGAGCTCCAAGACCGCCAAGCTGTCGAACGGAAAGACCATCACCCGGCAAGCTGCGCCCACGCAGCTCATGAAGGACATCTGCCACTCCAACACCTGCGGGCAGAACGCCTACCACGGCGGCAAGATGGACGGCTTCGACACCCGCGACGCGGTGCGACCGTTCTACTTCTACAGCGAGCAGCAGATCCCCAATTACTGGCAGTATGCACGCAACTTCGTGCTCGCCGACCACTTCTTCTCCACCACCCTCGGCCCCAGCACCCCGGGCCACACGGTGTTCTGGACCGGGCAATCGCTGGTGCTCGACAACGCCAAGTGCACCAAGGACGGCGGCGAGTGCAAGGGGCGCGGCTGCGCGGCCGGCCCCGACGTGCGCGTCACTTCCTACGATCCCGACAAGTGCACGACCGCCACCGTGAAGCCGTGCTTCGACGTGCCGACGCTGACCGACCACCTGCCCAAGGGCTTCACCTGGTCGAACTACGGCGGGTCCATCCCCGAGATGTTCAAGTCCGTCACCAGCGCCCCCGGCTACACCTCGCACTTCCGCAAGCAAGGCGACTTGGTGGCCGACCTCGCCGCCGGCAAGATCGCCAACCTCACGGTGGGTCACCTGTGGAGCGGCGACGAGTCGGAGCACCCGGAAGCGTACCCGTGCGTGGGCGAGAACTTCACCGTCGACATCATCAACGCCGCCATGAAGCTCCCGCAGTGGAAGGAGATGGCCATCATCGTCACCTGGGACGACTGGGGCGGCTGGTACGATCACGTGGCCCCGCCCGCGCGAAAGTGCGCCAACGGTCAGGTGTTCCAGGCCGGCTTCCGACTCCCGGCGATGGTCATCTCGCCCTACGCCAAGAAGGGCTTCGTGCTCAAGACGCCGCTCGAGCAAGCCAGCGTTCCGCGCCTGGTAGAAGAGCTCTGGGGCATGGAGTTCATGAGCAAGCGCGATCCCCACGCCCGCGACGGCGTGGTGGGCAGCATGATGGCCTCGTTCGATTTCGAGCAGCCCCCGCGCGACGCCTTCCCGCTCCCCAAGCGCACCTGCCCCGCGCCCTGAACGC
>JABFRG010000354.1 GCA_013141295.1 Polyangiaceae bacterium | reverse complement strand
GCGCCGTAGCTCACGAAGGTCGCGCCATCGACCGACGACAGCTGCAAGCCAGCGCAGCGCCCCTCGAGCACTGGAAAGAGCGGTCCCGAGCCAGAAGGCGCGTGGGCGAAGGAGCCGAGCGGGGTGGGCGCGGGCGCGGCACCACCATCTTTGACCGCGGGAGGCGGCTTCTTGCTGCACGCAGCGAGCGGACACGCCGCCAGCACGAGCAGCGCCAGGTATCTCGGAGCGGGGCGCACGAAGCGAGAGAACGCCCGCCGGCGTGCGACTGTTCCGTTCACCGGACGCGCAGGCTTCCGCCGTTGATGCGGTTGTCGCCGTCGCTGGGGCCGGTCTTCACCTTCATGCGGCTCTCGCCCAGCCAGAAGCCGAAGTAGATGGCGTAGTCGCCGGGGTTGAAGTTCGGCTCGAGGGAGAACTCGTAGTCGTCCACGATGATGTCGCCCGGGAGCCAGAGCATCATGGGGTACTTGCCGCCGCAGGTCTTGTGATCGCCGTTGTGGCGCCGGTGGAAGCCGTCGACGTGGATGAAGGCTTCCCACTCGGTGCCGATGGGCGCCATGACCCGGTAGTAGGTGCGAATGTGATACTTCTTGAGGGGGCTCACCGCTTCGACCAGCTTGCCGTCGGTGTCGGTGATGTCGAGGCCGAGCACCGCCAGCTTGTCCTCGAGGTTCACGTCCACCGGACGCTGGATCGAGGGGACCTCGTTCATGACGATCTTGGAGAGCGGGTTCTGGTTCTTCTCCGAGGCGTCGAGGGCCGAGGCGAGCAGCATGATCTGGCTCGATCGACCGTCGATGACCGGCACGTTCTTGTGCTCCCGCTGGCGGAACATCTGGTTCATGCGCGCGAGCTCGTCGGCGCGGGTGGCCATGAAGCGTCGGGACCCGGTGGGCGACGAGGTGAGCCACGCGAAGGCGAGGTTCGTGTCGTTCAGGATCGTCGGCTGACCGCCGGCGTAGTAAGCCGCGGTCTTGCCACCGACGCCGAAGAGCGCGAGCGGCTCGTCACCCTTCTTGTGCTTGGCGTAGCTGTCGAACACTTCCTTGGGCGAGAGCTGGTTGGCGAGCGCCGGATAGAACCCACCGGAAAGCACGATGCCCATCCCGGCGCCGGCCACCACCAGGAAGGCGGCGCGGCTGCCGCGGAGAAGGTCGCCGACGGCGCCGAGTAGGCTCCAGAAAGCGGGGCCGGAGACCACCGCGGCCAGGATCACGTACGGCAGCGCCACACCCGCACGGAAGAGGCCGTACCCAACAAGCGAAGGGATGCTGATGAACGTGAAGATGCCGACCACCACGAGAAACACGATGCGAGCGGTATCGTCGAACAACGACAGGCGCTCGCCCTTTTCATTGGTGTTGGGCGTCTGGATGGTTGCGATGATTTGCTTGAAGAGCCCCACGAAGCGGGTGAAGGAGGCAAGGCCAAAGCGCTGCGAACGACCGAATGCCCAGAGCCAAAGGTCGCAGGTGAAAAGGAACTCGAAAATGATCGCCAGCGGCACGATGGCCACCACCCACCAGGCATTCATGGCCACCGCGCGCATCTGGAACGAGAGGTTCGGAAGCCAGCGAGCGCCGAGGCGAGTACCGCCCCATACCACCAGGGCTGCCAGGGATGCGCCGGCGACAATGGCAAAGTAGGCAAGCGATACGCTGCCATCCCATGCGTTGCGCAAGCCATCGAGCACGCGAATGTAGCTCTTCGAATCGAACGGCTCGCGCTTGGAATCGCGCTCCACCCAGGTGAGGAATGCGACGCGCGCGAAGCCGATGAGCACCACGGTCCACAGCGCGAGCGAGCGGTCCTTGAAGCTCTCCGGGAAGGTCGCGCTGGTGATGCCGAAGGCCTGGTAGGCCTTTTCGGGCATGGCGTGCAGATCGTGGTGGAAGAGCGCCAGGAACACCACCGTGCCCACGCCGATGACCACCGACGCGTGGGCGCCGCGCTCGTAGTCGCGGAGGGCGATGGCCACGATACCGGCCATGGTGAAGGCGCCGGTGAAGGTGAGAAGGTCGGTGCGCGCCACGAGGAGCCCGTGGGCCAGGAGGGCCGTTGCCGCGCCCACGAGCAGGCCTGCACGAACGCGGCTCTCGCGCTCGGCGGCTTCGCCTTCGATCTTGGGCGGCGTGAGGAACATGCGGCCCACGGCCATGGGGATGAAGCCGCTCCAGGGGGCGAGCGCGGGCCCCAGGTGACCGATGTAGTAGTCGAACGTGGGGTACTTGGCGGGCGGCCGCACCATCGCGCCGAGCCAGGGGTTGAGGTCGGCCTTGGGCTCCGTGAGCTCCATGGCCCGCCAGGCGAAGTAGCCCACCACCAGGCCCACCACCAGCGACACACCGCCCACCGCGTCGGTGGCGAAGGAGTCGGAGCGGCGGCGGGAGATGGCCCAGACCAGCCCGGTGGCGAGCGTGGGCACGCCGACGCCCAGCAGGATGCCACGGCTCGATGCGCCGGCGGCGAGGCCCGCCAGCGCCACCAGGAGCCAGAAGCCGCGGACCTTCGGGTCCTTGTCGAGGAGCACCACCAGGAGTCCACCGAGGGCCATGGCGAGGGCGCTCATGGGGACGATGTCGCCCAGCATGGTGCGCGCCTGCACGAAGTAGATGGGCATCGTGGCGAGAGCCACCGCGCCGAACACGCCGGCGCGCTTGTCGACCAGGCGCGCCAGAAACCCGTAGGTGGCCGCCACGCCCACGAGGCCCCAGAGGGCGAGCGGCACGCGCCCGGCCCAGTCGTGGAGGCCGAAGAACTTGAAGCCCAGCGCCATCGACGTGAAGGCGAGCTGCGGGCGACCGAGGTCGTTCAGGTGCGGGAGCGAGTTGTCGGCATCGGCGAGCACGAGCTGGGTCGCGCCGTGGAGGTTGATGGCCACACGCCGGGCCAGATCGGCCACGTTGAGCTCGTAGGGATCCCAGATGCCGCTCTCGGAGAGCGGCGGCAAGGCGAAGAACAGCAGGGCGGCAAAGCCCACCGCCAGGAGGAGCGGAAGTCGCTCGCCCCAGGCGCCCAGGGAGATCCCCTCCCGGAGCATGTCCGGCTCGTCTTTGGGGGTCTCGTCGATGTCGTCTACATTCTCGCCCGCGAGCGATGCGGCAAGCTCGTCCGCCGCATTCATGGCAAGTACATCGCCCGGCGTGGACGTGGCGCTCTCGCCCTCGCTGCCGGGGCTGCCGCTCTCGGCGGCTGAGCCGTGGTCGGATTCCATCTGCTCGTCTTCCTTCGCCATGGGGTTTCGGGAATACTTAATGAACGGAGTTTCGGCAACCCTGCCGAAGGATAAAATGGCACGAGTCCTACGTATTTTCCGCGATCCCGAGGGGCCGTGCCCATACCTGCCCGACGAGCGCGCGCAGCTCGATCACCGGATTCTCCTAGATGTGTCCCCGACCGCCTTCGATCGGCTCCTCTATTTTGGCTGGCGGCGCTTCGGACCCGACTATTTTCGCCCGGCATGTGCAGCTTGCAGCGAATGCGTGCCCACACGCATTCCCACCGCAACCTTCGAGCCCAGTCGGAGCCAGCAGCGCGTGATCAAGAAGGGCGCCGGGTTTCGCGCCAGCTTCGGGCCCTCCCGGGCCGACGAGGAGCGCCTCGCGCTGTACCACCTGTGGCACGAAAACCGTGAAGAAGCGCGGGGTTGGGGCGAAGGGACGATGGACCTCGACACCTACCGGATGCAGTTCGCGTTTCCGCACCCATCGGGCCGAGAGCTCGCCTTTCACCTGGAAGACCGCCTCATCGGGGTCTCCATCTGCGACGAAACGCCGACCGCACTCTCGGCGGTGTATTTCTTCTTCGACCCGGAGTTCCAGGCGTTCTCGCTGGGGACCCTCAACATCCTGACGCTGGTGGCGCTCGCCCGGGACCTCCGCAAGGAGCACGTTTACCTGGGCTTCCGGGTGCGGGACTGCCCGTCGCTTCGCTACAAGGAGAGCTTCTACCCGCAAGAAGTGCTCGAGCACCGCCCTTCGGACGTCGAGACGCCGGTGTGGCGCACCGTGGAGCGACCGCGATAGCAGGACAGAAGGCGCGAGAACGAGGCTCGCGCCTCTGGAGCGACGCTGAGGGGTGTGCTGTGCTAAGAGCGGGTCCGTCATGGCCAAGACCCGCTCCGGACGCATTGCCATCGTGGGCCGCCCCAACGTAGGCAAGAGCACCCTTCTCAACGCGCTCCTGGGCGAGGCGCTGGCCATCACCAGCCGCCACCCGCAGACCACGCGCGACTCCATCGCGGGCATCGTCACCCGGAAGAAGACGCAGTTCGTCTTCGTCGACACGCCTGGCATGCACCAGGCGAAGAACAAGCTCGGCGTCCACATGAACGCCCACGCCCAGGGCGAGGCCGACCAGGCCGACGTCATCGCGTTCATGACCGACGTGCGACGGGAGCCGGGCCTCTCGCCGGAGGACCAAGAGCTCCTCCGTCGCATCGCCCAGAACGCCAAGTCGCCGATCGTCCTCCTGCTCAACAAGATCGACAAGCTCACGGAGAAGAGCGAGCTCTTCCCGATGCTGGCGGCGCTGGGCGAGGCCCACGCCTTCGCCGCCATCGTGCCCCTCTCGGCAAAGAAGAAGGACAACGTCGAGGCGTTCCTCAAAGCGGTGGAGCCGTTCATCCCGGAGGGCCCCTTCGCCTTCGACGCCGAGGAGCTCTCCGACAAGCCCACCCGCTTCTTCGTGGCCGAGTACGTGCGCGAGCAGATCCTCCGGAAGCTCCGCGACGAGGTCCCGCACGGCGTGGCGGTGGTCATCGAGCGCTTCGAGGAAGAGCGCAAGGTGGCGCAGATCGAGCTCGTCATCCACGTCGACAAGGAGTCCCACAAGGGAATCGTCATCGGCAAGGGCGGCTCGATGCTGAAGAGCATCGGTGAAGACGCGCGCGCGCGTGTGGAGCGCCTCCTCGGGCGACAGGTAAACCTGAAGACCACGGTG
>JABFRG010000535.1 GCA_013141295.1 Polyangiaceae bacterium | reverse complement strand
CCTCGACAAGACCGCGGTGCTGGTGTGCAAGAGCGGCAAGTTCGCCGTGGCTTCGGCGTGCAAGGGCGCCACCTGCAAGGTCGAAGGTAGCACCGTCGGCTGCGACTGATTGTGGACAAACCCCGCCTCGAAGGCGCCGCTCTGCGAGCCGTGCTCGGGGCGGTGCCGGCGCTCATCGTCGCGCTGCCCGCCACCTACGTGGTGGCCCGCGCGGCGTATCTGGCGTCGTACACCACCCTCGGCCGCGACCAGGGCATCTTCCAGTACATCGCCTGGGCGATGACCCAGGGCGAGGTCGACTACCGCGACGTGCGCGACGTCAACGGGCCGCTCATTCACGGCCTGCATCGCCTGCTCTTCGTGCTGGGTGGCGCCGACGAGCACCGGTTTCGCATCCTCGATCTCGCCATCAGCTTCCTGGTCTTCGGCCTCGCCGGCGCCGCGGTGCCCGGACTCGTCGCGAAGCGGGCCCCGAGCGTCCTCCAGCGGGCGAGCTTCGGTCTGCTGGCCGCGGTGGTTCTCGGCGGTCAGTACCTGCGGTACCTGGCCTGGGATCTCGCCCAGCGCGAGAGCATGTGCGACTGGTTCGTGCTCGGCGCTGCCGCCGCATTCCTCTGGGAGGAGGCGAGGCCCCGGCGCTTCTTCGTCGCCGGCCTGCTGCTCGGGCTCGCGTGCTTCGGCAAGCCCACCTACGTGGTGTTCGCGGTCTTCGGGGCCCTGCAGACGGTGGTGTTATCCGGCGACCGCAAGCGCAACCTCCTGCGCTACGCGGTCGGTGCCGCCACCAGCGGGGCACTCGCACTGGTGTATCTTGCATCGGTCGGTGACGTGGGCGCGTTCGTTCGCATCTACCTGGTGGACGCCCCGCGGATGTACGCCTTCATCTGGCCGCACACCGCCCGTGAGCTCATGGACCTGGGATGGGTGGCTCACCCGGCGAAGATCGGCGCGGCGGCCGCGGCGCTGGGGACGCTGTTGGCGATCGTTCAGGTGCTGCCCCGGCGCGCCTGGTTCGTGGTGGCCATCCCCGCCGGTGGGCTCGTCTCGGTGTACCTGCAGAAGAAGGGCTTTCCGTATCACTTGCACCCGGTCACCGCCGGCGCTGCGCTCATCGGGGTGGCCTCCTTCGGCGCCCTGGTCGACGCGCTCCGCGCGCAGGGCCCCGCATCGCCCACGCATCGGCTCCGCGTGCTGTGGGCCGTGGTGACGGTGGGTCTGGGCGTGTTCCTCGCGGTGCACGAGGTGGCGGCCATGCGCGGCTCGCCGCATCTCATGAACCCGTGGACCGCGGAGCTGGGGGCCACCGCCGAGGGCCGCACCTCCAAGGCGTATCTCGACCGCTTCAAGATGTGGGACTTCTTTCCCTACGAGATGCGTGAGACGGCGGACTACCTCCGGGCGCACACGGCTCCCGACGGGCGCGTGCAGATCTACGGCATGGACCCCTACGTGCTGTTCCTGGCCGAACGCCGCAGCGCCTCGCCGTACATCTACGCCTACGACCTGAACACCGACGCGGCCTTCAACGGGGCCATGGAGACGCTCCCGGTTCCCAAGAACGAAGCCGCTGCCGCCATCATCCGCGACATGGGCGCCGCCCACGCGCGCGACTTGCTGGAGCGCCTGAACGCCCGCCCGCCGGCGGCCTGGGTGCTCTTCGACCACGCCCCGCTCTCTTCCTACGAGACCGGCTCCGAAGATCTGGAGAAGACCCAGCCCGAGGTGTTCGCCTACCTCGCCGCGCACTACCGCGAGGAAGCCAAGTTCGGCGAGATTCACGTGTATCTTCCCCGCATCGCGCCATGAGACGACTGCCGCTCTTCCTGCTCCTGGGGTCGGTGCTGGTGGTGACGGCGCTTCGCATCGCGCTGGTGCGCGCGGGGCCGGACCTCGACTCCGACTCCTACGGGCACGCCATCATCGGGCGCACGTTGCTCGCGAACTGGAGCGACGTCCGGCAGCACTGGGTTTGGCTTCCGCTCTGGCACTTCGTCTTCACCGGGCTCACGTTCCTCTCGGCGGGGGTCACCGAGGTGCGGTATCTGAACGTGGCGGTGTGCGCCGCGCTGCCCTGCGTGCTCACGGCGCTCCTGCGGGTGCGCGATCCGCGCGGCTTCGCGCCCTACCTGGGGGGCATCTTCGCCAGCGTGTTTCCCCTGTGGATCGAGCACGGGACCTCGGCGGAGCCGGAGCCCTGGTTCGCGCTCCTCTTCCTCGGCGCGGCGCTCTGCATCGAGAAGCGGCGGCCGGCGCTGGGAGGCGTGGTCTTCGCCTTCGCGGTGCTGCTCCGCTACGAGGGCTGGGCGGTGCTTCCGGCGTTCGCGCTCCTGGCGCTCCTTCGCGGCCGTGACCTGCGCGCGCCCCTGGCGTTCCTGGCGGCCCCCGTCGCGGCCATCGCATTTTGGTGTATCATGCACCAGAGGGCCACCGGTGAGTGGCTCCAGTTCGTGCGCTTGAACCGCGAGTTCGTGGTGGAGGCGCGCAGCCACAACGACGGGTCGGGTCCGGAGCAGACGGTGTACTGGTACGCGGCCACGCTCCCCTATCGGGAGATCGGCTGGACGGCGCTGCTGGCGCCGGTGGGGCTCTGGGGGCTCGTGCGCCGACGCCAGCTGGGCGTGCTGGTGCCGGGCGTCTGGCTCCTCGGCTTCGTCACCTACGGCTGGGTGCGCGGGCAGCACCTGGGGCTCGACCGACACTTCTTCACCATCGTGCCGCTCTACGCGGCCGCCCTCGGTTATGGGCCCGAGACGGTGGTCCGGCTGTTGCGGGCTTGGGCGCCGCTGCGCGCCCTCGTGCTGCCGGGCCTCGGGACCGTCGCGGTGGCCGCCTGGGCCCTCTTCGCGGTGATCCGCTCGTACAGCTGGCCGGCCTACGAACGAGGGCTCGTCTGGCATCGAGCGGCGTTCTTGCCCGAGCGTGAAGCCGCGGCGGCGCTGGCAACGGCGCCCCCGGGCGCGGTGTTCTGCGACCTGCCCCGGGTGGAGATCTTTTCGCGCCTTCCGCCGGCGCGCTTCGTCCGTTGGAACGTGGCCGACGTGGGGCTCGAGAATGCCCGGGGTGAGGCCCGGAGCGAGGGCAGGGGTCGCGCGTACGTCGTCTCGAGGAACGATAAATTCTCGAAACTAAACGATGAAATGGCGCATGACGCGGCGCCCGGCGGAGGCCAACGGTGGCTGCTCCGGGGAACCGAGGTGAGCGTCCTCGAGGTGGATGCGCCGGCGGCGGCTGCGCTGCCGTGAACGCGCTGCCGGGGTACCGTCGCAGAGAATTTGCAAAAGACTTGCGTCCTTGCGCTTTTGGGACAGAATCCGCGCTGCCCGGATGATTCCTCCGAAGTTCAAGGACCGCCCCTCCGATCCGCTTCCGCAGTGGCCTCTGCTGTCGCCCGCAGAGTATCCCCGGACCATGATCGCCGAGGCTCCGGCCTTCCGCGACGCGATGGTCGGGGCGCCGCTCCTCGCGCTCCCCATCGACGAGGCCTGGCTTCGCTCGGTGCCGGTGGATCCCTTCGACGTCGCCCGCACCAAGCGCCGCGTCGTCATCACCGCCGAGGCGGCGGCAAAGCTCATCTCCCGCGAGGCCGCCCAGGTCGGCGCGGATCGCACCGAGGAGCTCGACGCCTCGTGCGTGCTCGAGGTCCTCGACGCGGTCGAGGCCGAGGTCGTCGTGGCACCGGCGGCGGCAGCTGCTGTCGTCGCCGAGCCCGCGCGTCCGGAGCCGCGCCGTGCGGCCACCGTCGCTCCGCGGGTCGTTCGCGACACCTTCGCGCCTGTGGCTTTCTTCGCCGCCGCCGAGGGCGACGCCTTCGTGGCCGTGCCCCCGACGCTCACTCCGGTGCCCTTCACGACGCCGGTCCCGTTCGAGCCGCATGCGGAGCCCGCCGCGCGTCGCCGTCCGCTCTCGGCCGGGTGGTGGGCCGCTGCGGTGGTCTGCGTCCTCGGCTGCGTGGGTGTCGCCGGCGCCGGCGTCGCCGTCCTCGCGCAAGGCTCCGCGACCTCGCTCCAGCCCTCGGCTGGTCGCAAGGTCGATCACTACGCCCGTACCTTGGTGGTCCGCGAACAGCGCGGCATCTCGGTGACCAGCCTGCCGACCCGTCGTCCGGGCCGTCACTGATCGTTCGCGTCGGGGCGCTACTCGTCCTCGCCGGGTGCACGCGCGCCCCATCTCCTCCGCCACCCACCGGTCCGTCGCTTCCCGGTACCGCCCCGCCATTCGTATCGGCCTCCGCAGCTGCTGCGCCGGCGCCGTTCCCGTCGGGCGTGCTCCGCGCACAGGTGGCGCTGCGCTGGACCGTCCGCGATCGGGGAACCGCCTACGTGCAGGTGACCGAGAGCCGGCTCGACGAAGCGCTCGACGTGACCGCTTCCGCCACCGCGGTGCTCACGGTTCGGCAGCGCGCGAGCACTCGCGGTCAGTACCTCGTGCCCGACGCCGCTGTCGACGAATCCCGAGGCGCCGGCGATGACACCTGGCGCGGCGAGATCCGGCGCGAAGCCTGGCAATTGACCCTGCGGCGCGACGCGTTGGCCCAGGAATATCAGTGCGCCGCGCAGGTGGAGGGCGGGGCGGAATACGTGTATTGTACCCCTACCTCCGGATTCCGGGGAATGCCCTGGAGCGATCCCTTGCCGGCCTACATGCGGGTGCCGCTGGTCTTTCCCGCGCGCGCCGACAAAGCGTCGCTCCGCATCGACGGCGATCACCAGCAGCAGCGCGTGTCGTTCGATACCCGCTGAGGTCGCTCAGCGCGACGCGAGCACGACCAGCAGCACGATGCCCAGCACCAGGGCAAGGCCACCGCCGGCGATGGCGGCGACGAGGAGGAGCTTGCGTTGCTGCGCGCCGGCGTCGCTGGTTCCGGCGACCACGGTCGGCATCGCTGCCACGTTGACCGGGGGCGCGGGGACGTTCACCGGAGGACCGTAGGAGACGATGGCGGGGGG
>JABFRG010000066.1 GCA_013141295.1 Polyangiaceae bacterium | reverse complement strand
CAGATCGCACGCAGACCTTCACGTTTCCGGTGCTACCGGGCGACCAGCCCCGGCACGTCGCCCGGTAGCACCGGAAACGTGAAGGTCTGCGTGCGATCTGTGAGGTGTACACGAATCTCCCGAGGCTCCGCGCCGCCGTGAATCTGCAGAATGCCTTCGGCCGGCGCGAACGGGGCCTTCACCAGGAGCTCCACCGTCTGCCCCGGAGCGTACTCGGTCTTGTCGGCGGTGAGCTCCAGCGCCCCCGGCCGGAGTGAGCGCTCGTTGCCCAGGCTGCCGCCGGTGGCCCAGAGCGTGAGTGTGGTGCGGCTCTTCTTGCCCTTCTCGTCTTCGACGTCGGCGATGACCATGTACTGGCCGGCACCCTTGGTGCCGAGGCTGCAGGCCTTGGGGGCGGCGGCGGCGGTGGTGGTGAACTCGCACGCAGCGTCGTCCAGGCGCTTCTTGACCCACTTGCCGCGCACCTCCTCGCTCACCTCGCGGTAGCTCTGCAGGTGGACCTTGCGGCCGGCCACCAGGTTGCCCTCCACGTCCGCTGCGACCACGTCGAGGACGATGGGGTCGCCGGCCTTGAGGAAGGGCTTCTCCGGCTTCAGACCCACGTAAACGCGTGCAGGATGCACCAGGATGGTGGTCGCTGCCGACCACGACTGCCGGTTCACGTCGGCCACCCGGGCCGAGAGCGAGAGGCTCATGGGGAACGGATCTTCGGTGCCGTCGAAGTCCACCCGCAGCCGGTGCGTGCCCGGCGCGTCGGTGCGTCCGTGCCAGGTGGCATCGGTGGGGGCCACGCGGCGGTTCGGCTCCTGGTAGCCGTAGAACCAGCTCTCGAAGTGGTTCTTTCCGAAGCGGTATTCGCTGCGATTGGGGGGCGTGAAGTGCCCTTCGCTGCGCGTGACTCGCCAGTCGGTCTCTGCGGCGGCCAGGCCTCCTCCGGCGTAGTACGTGGCGTGCACCGCCGCGACGCCGGAGCCGCCCACGAAGAAGGGAGCGCCGTCGGTGTCGGCGGTCACCTCGTACTCGGGCCTTCGGAACTCCTGGATCTGAAAGCTCTCGCTCCCGGAGAAGTCGTGGGGGCCCTCGAAGCTCACCATCGCGCTGCCCAAGTTCACCGTGGTCTTGAGGGGGAAGGAGACGAACACGCCGCCGGCGTCGTCGACCTTGGTGGTCCCTTTGCCGATCTCGGCGCCCTGGGTGTCGGTGGCGGTCCAGCGCAGCGTTTGCCCCAGCAGCTCCTGGGGCAGCGTGATGTCGCCGCCCTTGAGCGAGCCGACGCTGCGGATGATGCCCTTGACGCGGACGGTCTCGCCCGGCTTGTACATCTCGCGATCGTCGAAGGAGAACATCCGGTAGTTGCGATCCCGGACCTCGTGGTTGCCCGAGAGGCCCGGCGCGAACGACGATTCGTCACCACGCCGTGCGATGAGCAGCCCGGAGCCGCGCCGCTCCGAGTAGGGGCCGATGGGCCCCTTGATGTGCGCGACGCCGTCTTTACCGCTCACCGCCGAGGCGCCGGTGCCCATCACCGAGAAGGCCACTCCCTCCAGTGGCTCGCCGCGTTCGAGCCCGGCTGCCAGGAGCGAAAGAGAGCCGTTGCGCTCTTCCTGCGAGGTGATGCCGATGTGTGTAATTTGCACCCACTGTCGAACCCACTCGCGTTGCCAGCGATCCTTGTAGGGGCGCTTCGACTCCACCACCACCACCACGTGGCCGATGCCGTTCTTCAGCGCCGGCGCGAGATCGAGCGAGGTCTCGGTGACCTCGTCGAGCTTGGCGTCGACCTTGACGTCGGCGTCGAACACCAGCTGACCCGGCGGCGTGCTCGCCTCGCCGCGGCTGTCCCACCGCTCGCGAAATGCCAGGTAGGCCTCCCAGTTTTCCGGCTCCTGCCGGTAGAGGCGCACGTGAACCGGCCCCTCGTTGGTGGAGAACACGGGATACCGCGGACCGGCCGCCGGGTCGGCCACGCTCATCGGAAGGTTCTCGCGAAAAAGCTTGGGATCGTACGGCACCACCGAGAACTCGCGCGTGTCGTCGGCCACGCTCACCTGGCCGAACATGTCGGTGACGCCGCGCTTGATGGCGACCTTGTAGCGGGTGTTGGCGCGCCACTTTCCGCGCACCACGACGTTGTAGCCGCTCGCGCTGACGCTGAGGCTTTCCACCGCTGGCTCCACCGAAACCACGCTCTTGTCGAAGAGCTCACGATCGATGGGGTTGGTGAAGGTCGCCACGAACGTGGTGTTGGGACGACACGTGCGCGTACTCGTACCCGGGCTGGTGATGCCCTGGCAGTCCCCGCTGGTGACCGCCATGGCCTTGTAGGTGTCGAAGCTCCAGCTCTGGTCCTCGGTGGTCTTGCGCGGCCCCTCGGCCGAGGGCGTGTCCTTCGGGATCCGAACCTCGACGTGGGTGGCCGGCGGAATGTGCGCCTTGGCGCGCAGCACGAGGATGCGTCCCTTGCCCTTCTGCTCCATCGCCTCCAGGCGCTCGGTGAGGCCGTCTTCGGCGGCGATTTCGGCATTGGTGGCGGCGCGGACCTCGAGCGCGTTCGAGTCGACGACGATGCGCACCAGCGGAATGACCACCGTGGGATCGATGCGCTGGTCGAATTCCGCGATGAGCACCGGGTCGGTGCTCACGCTTCCGCCCACCGGCGTGTAGGAAACGAGCTTCGGCGGCGGGGTGGTGAAGCTGAACTTCTCGGCTTGCTCCAGCTTGGAGCCGGCCAGGCTCTTGGTGCCCGCGGGAATCTCCACCTCGTAGAACGTGGCCTTGGGAAACTCCTTCTCGGGCTGGAACACCAGGGTCTGCGTGCCGAGCCAGCGGAAGCTCCCCTTGGGCTCGGGCGTGAGCTTGATGGGGGGCGCCTTGGCGGCGAGGGCGCTCACCGAGGTGAGCTCCACCATCGGCTCGCTGAAGGTCACCGAAAGATTCGGCGCGATGGAGATGGCGCCCTCGGGAGCCTTGCGGGTGACGGTGAGCTTGCTCGCCGCGATGGTGGGTTTGGGCGCAGCGGTGGGCTTGGGAGGAAAGGGCTCCTCCACGGTGCGACCCGGCCGCGGGGGCGGCGCCGTCGACGGACGCAGCGCGAAGGCGGTGGCCCCCTCGCTGGTGCTCGCCAGCTTGGGCAAGCGGGCGAGGAGCGCTTGCGTGGCCTCGGCGCTCATCGGTTCTCCCTTCACTGCCGTGCGCGCCGCGGGCCGTTCGGGATCCGCGTCACTCAGATGGAAGCCGAGGCGCGGCCTCGCCGAGGCCTTGGGGGGAGCCGCGGCGTCGGGAACGTCGGCCTTCTTGCCGCAGCCTCCCAGCATTCCCATACCCAGCGGCACCGTCAGCGCCAGCACGACCATCCACGTTCGGGGCATAGGCATCCTCTCTCGTCGCTCCGGAGGCGCGAGCCTCACTTAGAACGATTGTCGCAGGGTGAGTTCCCGCGGTGCGCTCTTTTTTTTCCTTGCGCGTCCGCCGGAGCTGCGGCACAACGGGCAACCGAAAGGTTGCATAATGAACGACCCCCATGACCGTATCGAGCGTGAGACCGTGCTCCGAGCCCCGCGCAGTCGCGTGTGGAAGATGATCGTCGACCCGGTGCAGTTCGGCCTGTGGTTGAACGTCCGCTTTCCCTTCACGTCGTTCTCGCCCGGGCAGGTGGCGGTCGGCGTGTGCACGGTGCCGGAGTTCTCGGACCTGCGCTGGGAGATGGTCGTCGATCGCATCGAGCCGGAGCACCACTTCTCGTACTTCTGGCATCCCTTCGCGGTGGACAAGAACGTCGACTACTCCGGCGAAGAGAAAACCTTGGTGACCTTCACGCTCGAGGAGCTCGACGGCGGCAAGGCCACGCGCCTCACCGTGGTGGAGTCCGGGTTCTCCAAGGTGCCGCTGGCGCGCCGGGCCAAGGCCTACGAGATGAACGGCAAGGGTTGGGCCATCGTGGTTGGGTCCATCGAGGCCAGTGTCCACGCCTAGCGCGGCCGTTGCGGCTCGGGTGCAGGGCCTTCGGCGCTCGGCACCCATCTTCGCGGCGCTCGGCGACGAGACCCGGCTCACGTTGGTGGCACGGCTCGGCGCCGGTGAACGCCTGTCCACCTCGAACCTCACCGAGGGCACCGACATCACACGGCAGGCCGTCACCAAGCATTTGACCGTCCTCGAAGGTGCGGGCCTCGTGCGCTCCACGCGCGCAGGCCGCGAGACCCTCTGGGAGCTCGAGCCCAAGCGCCTCGGTGACGCACGGAAGGCCCTCGACACCATCGCGCGTCACTGGGACTCGGCGTTCGATCGTCTCCGCGATCTCGTCGAACGCTGACGGAGGCTCGCGCCTCCGGAGCGACGTGGATGCCTCGTCGCCCCTCGCGAGGTCCTCGCGAAGGGTCGCGTGGGTCATCCGAGGACCTACCTGTAAGAGCTGGAAATGGCTCAGCTAACGTTGTTTCTTGGGGGCGGCCCAGGGGGTGCATACACTGGGCTGTGATCTACGCTCAGCCTTTCCCGCCTCGCCGCGCTCTTGCCCTGCTGGTCCTCACGCTCGGGTGCTTCGGTGCCGCGGCGTGCGCTTCCGACGGTGCGCCGAGCGGCGCGGTACCGGCGAGCACGCACGAGGCCGAGGGCGAGAACGACGGCAATGGTGAGGTGGGGAGCGTTGCCCAGGCGCTGGCCAACGGCGATCCGGTCTCCGCCGCCGTCACGCAGTCGTGCACCACGAGCGTGGTGAAAGGCCTCTCGACCCAGCTCGTGGGCGAGATCCAGTGCCTTCGCCCGAACACGCTCAAGAGTATCGACAAGCTGCCGGGCATCGCCCTCGGCTCGGCGGTGTTCCCGTATCTGCAGTCACCCGCCGTGACGGCGATGGTGGCGGCACAGAAGGCCCGCGGCACCACCCTGAGCATCAACTCGGCGCTCCGCACGCTGCCGCAGCGGCCGGTCTGGTACCACCGGTACAGC
>JABFRG010000210.1 GCA_013141295.1 Polyangiaceae bacterium | reverse complement strand
CACCACTACTTCGGTTTCCATGGACGACAACGCGGTCACGGTGAACGGAACGCGCATCGCCTTCGACGGCCCGAACCCGCGCTCACGGATCGCCACCGAGCTTTCGGGCAAGCCGAAGATCGCCGGCGAGAACGTCCCGCTGGTGGCGCAACGCAACGCCAAGGCCGCGCGGGTGGCCATCGCCGTGGCCGCCCTCAAGGACGCCAAGGCCTCCGGCGTGGTGGTCCGCACCCAGAAGCGCGACAACGCCACCGGCGAGCTGCCGGTGGGCTGGGTCGATGCTCCGGTCGCCTGCTCCGCCGTTGCGATGATCGCCAAGGACGTCTCCATCTCGGTGTGGACCGTGGGCGGCGTGGTGGCCCGACGCTTCGCCAAGGGCATGGCCGGCCCCGACCTCACGCTGGGCTCCGACGCCTTTCGCAAGGGCGCGAGCACCTGCGACTCGCCCATGGCCTACGTTGCGGGCGACGAGGGCATCCAGTGGGGGCTGGTGTTCGATCTCGCGCTGGCGGCCAAGGAGGGCGGTGAAGGCGGCGCCTTCCGCGCGCAGAAGTTCGGCCTGGTGCTCGATCCGCCGGTGCCCGGGCGCAAGGTCACGCCGCTCTGAGGCGCCTCTCTCGCAGGAGCGTTAAACGAGAAGAGCGACTCTTTCGAGTCGCTCTTCTCTTTCGTGGAGCAGAGGGGGATCGAACCCCTGGCCTCCGCATTGCGAACGCGGCGCTCTCCCAGCTGAGCTACTGCCCCGGTTTCGGGAGCCCGGACCTTATTCCGGGCGCCCACGAAGTCAACGAAATTCCGGTCAGCGGCAGGTGGACGGGTCGCCGCCGGCCTTCGCTTTTTCGATGTAGCATGCACGCTTCGCGCAGAAGTCGTCGGGCAAAACCCCGGCCGGACGGCTGGCGGCGAACTTCTTCAGGCCCTCGAAGGAGGACTTGGGGGCCGAGCAGACCCAGTTCTGCTTGGCGTGAGCGGCGAACACGTAGGGCTTGCCCGCGATGCCGGCTTCCCACTTGGCGTCGGGCGGAAGGTCCTTGCCGTTGGGCGACTCGGTGCCGACCCAGGAGCCGAACATCACGACCTTGTCGTCGCCGAAGGTCTTCGCCGGGCGCACCACACCGGTGTCGGTGGGGTAGTCGACGTCGATGTACTTGCCCTCGAAGCGATCGTAGTCGGCGATGACCTTCACCGGAGCGTTCTTCATGCCGCTGGGCACGGTGACCGGGGTGTTGCCCGGGTAGATCTTCCGCATCGTGAGGCCGAGGATGTGCGCGAGCTCCACCGCGTGCTCGCCGTTCATGCGGTTGCAGCCGTGTGAGACGCGGCCGCGCATGAGGTACCAGACGTCCTTGGTGCCGTCGCCGTTGGAGTCGGCGCTGGTGATGGGACCGTGAAAGGCGATGCCGTTGTTGTAGCCGAGGAAGGGAAAGCCACCCCAGGGGACGAAGCTCGTGCCGCTGCTGTTGGTGGCCATGCCGCTCGGGCGGTAGGGCTTGGCGATCTCGAAGTTGTAGGTGTCTTCCCGGGAGTTGCCGGAGAGCTTGGCGGCGGTGGCGATGGGGTAGACCACGCTCACGGTGCCGTCCGCGGCCTTCTTCACGTGCGGCGCGTCGGCCAGGGAGACGCTCGCCGGGAGCTTGCCGGTGACGCGAACGGTGTGACCGTTCAGGGAGACGACGACGCTGGGGTTCTCCAGGGCGCTCAGCGGACCCGTATAGAACCAGTGCTCGTCGCTCTTCGCGGTGAGATCGTCATCGGTGGCCTCCGGGGCGTCGTCGTCGGCGGCGGCGCCGCACGCGACGGTGGAGAGGGGGGCCAAGAGGGCGAGGAGCGGGAGGAGGCGAGCGAGCTTCATCATCATGTTCCTGGTTGGAGTCATGAGATGTAGGTGCATGACGCATGCCGACCGGGCAGCGTCCTTCAACTAGCCAGAATGACTAGCTTTGCTAGCCAGGCTGCGACCGCGGGAGCGCACAAAGATCCGATCCCGATGGACGGGTGATCCAGGTGTGTGGCACCGGGTGTCTGACTCGGGGCCTAGCGGAAGCCGTACTTCGACCAGTCCGTGTACCACTCGGCGTTCGGCCATCGGGCGCGACAGTATCCAGCGGGGATGGTGGTCATCGCCTTCTGCTTGAGCCACTTCTTGTCGAGCGGGCACACGAACGACTGGAACTCGGGGGCGCTCGCGTCCCAGCTCGGGAACACGGTCGACTCCGCCGCCGCCGGTCGCGTCACGCGTGCTTCCATGCCCTTGTGGACCGGGTAGCTGGAGTCGACGTACTTCCCGTTCCAGGAGATCTGCGCTTCGCGCACCAGCACCGGTACGCCGACGCCGTCCTTGGCGGGGCCCCGGAGGATGGTGTTCTCCACGTAATTGCGCGAGGCCATGTCGGTGCCGATGAGATGGGCCAGCTCCACGATGTGCTCGCCGTTCATGCGGTTGCAGCCGTGCGATACGGGCCCGCGCTTGAGCTTCCACACCTGGCCAGCTTCCGCGGTGGGTGCGACGTCGATGGGCCCGTGGAGGGCGTGGCCGGGCGGTGCGTACTTGATGAACGGGAACCCGCCCCACATGGTGGCGTCGGTGTTCTCGCTGCTGTGGTTCGAGGGCGTGAAGGGGATCGAGTAGATGGTGGCGTTGTCGCCGGGCCAGTTGCGATACGGGGCCTTGCGCACCGGATCCATCTCGTCGGTGGCGGCGGTGGCGACCGGGTAGGCCACGGCGATCTGCGTGCGGCCGCCGACGGTGGCGGTCTTGACGTACGAGGGCAGCTTCGCGACGTCGAAGGTCTTGGGCAGGAGGCCGGTGACCAGCGCCACGTGCGCGAGCAGCGACACCTCGACCTTCGGCGATTCGAGCTGCGGGAGCGGCCCCGAATACACCCACTGCACGCTCTTGCCGGTCAGCGTCTCGACGTTGGGCAAGATGTCGTCCTCGCTGGCACCATTGCTGTCGCTACCGCCGCAGGCGACCGCCATCGCGAACAGTGCGGGTACCGGGAGGAGACGGACGAGCTTCATCGGGAGTTCCTGGCGCGAGGAGAGGGGGAATTCGTATGCCACCGCCTTGCCGATCCGCAAGGGGCGTGAGCCCGTGGGCGCCGGATTCGGCGCGAGATAGGGCGTTTTCTCAGTTGCAGAGGCTCACCGCGAGCTTTTGCACCTGATGCTCCGAGGCCTGACCGCCGGTGGCGCCGGAAGCGCCGAAGTAGACGTTGCCGGTGGGGGCTGCCGGGGCCGTGGCCTTCCACAGGAACGCGCCGTCGAGGAACGCCACGACGACGCCCGGGGTCGCGCGGTAGATGACCTCGAGAGTATGGGGGAGGCCGTTGGTGACGAGCGGCAGCGGCGCCACGACCGGCTTTCCGCCCTCCATGATGGGCGAGCAGTCCTTGGCGTTCACGAAGCGGATACCTCGGTCGCCGCCCTGGGTATCCACCAGCACCGCATAGCCGCCGACGTTGCGGTCGCCGCCGTTGCAGACGCCCATATTGCCGCCGTTGTCGCCGCCCGAGGGCGCCGTGTTGCTGGCGCCGTTGCCCACCCACGCGAAGGCTACGCCGTCGGCTGCGGGCACGTCTTTGGCGTCGAGGATGGTGAACTTGAGCGTGGCGTCGAAGCCGGAGAACACGGTGGCGTATTGCTTCCACCACACGGAGCCGGCCTGGCTGTTGTTCTCTTCCGTGAGCCGCATGTAGCGGGCACCGGCGTTGCCTTGGCCGGACGCGCGATCGCGCTTCTCCCACTTGGCCTCGGTCTCGAAATCGGGGTCCGTGAGGTCCGTCGCGGCGGCGCACGCACCGGGACGGGGGTCGACGTCGGCGCCGGCATCGCTCGGCTCAGCGTCTTGGGTCGGCTGCGCGTCGATGCTCGCCTCTGCAACCGACGCGTCGACGCGGCCGCCGCTCGACGAGGAGCCGGCGTCGGGCGTGTCGGGAGTGCCGCCCGATAGCTCGATGCCGCAGGCGGCGACGAGCCCGCCGAGGACGATGACGACGCGGAACCTCACAGTACCCACAGTATTGTACGTTCCGTCGCCACCGCAAGGTTGCAGCCCCTGCGCACGTGCGCGCACATCGGGGCCCAAGCCTTCTCTCAGTGGTATCCAGCGACCAGCGCTTGCGCCAGGAGGCCCCAGCCGCCGATGGCGACGAACAGGAGCAGCTTGAAGGGCAGGCTCACCTGGGTGGGATTGAGCATTTGCATGCCCAGCGCCAGGAGCACGTTGGCCACCACCAGATCGATGATCAGGAACGGCAGGAAGATGAGGAAGCCGATGGCGAAGGCCTCGGTGAGCTCGGTGACCACGAAGGCCGGGGCGAGGACCGAGAGATCGTTCTGCGAGACCTTGGAGCGTTCTGGCTCCGGCCGCGAGCTCTGGGCCACCTCGAGGAAGCGGGTCTGCTCGGAGGCGCTGGAGTTGGCCTTGAGAAAGTCGCGCATGGGCTCGCGCACCGCCTCCACGCCTTTCTCCACCAGCACCGGGGTGTCGTTCTTGTCGTGAAGGAGCGGCGCCGCGCGGTCGGCGATCTTCTCGCCCACCGGTGCCATGGCGATGAGGGTGAGCGCCGTGGCCAGGGCCATGACCACGTTGTTCGAGGGCACGTTCTGGGCGCCGATGGCGCTCTTCACGATCTGGAGCACCGTGGAGATCTTCACGAACGCGGTGAGGCTCATGAAGAGGAAGGGCAGGAGCGAGACGATGGCCAGGGCCACCACCAGGGCGATGGGCTTGTTCAGGAGATCGTCGGTCTTCACGGATCTCCTCCCTCGTCGCGCTTCGGAGGCGGCTTGCCCATGACCCGCGCCAGCACGTCGGCGAACGGGTTCTGGGGCTTGGGCGGCGCGGGAAGCTCCGAGGCCTCGAGCTCGCTGAGCTTGGTCATACCGCCCTCGGTGACGCCCACCACCAGCACCTTCGAGGCCACCTTGATGAGGTACACCGCCCTTCGGGGGTCGAGCGGCAGGTGGCCCACCAGCGAGACCGGACCGGTGGGGCGGCCGATGCCGAGCCGGCGCGCGCCGTAGAGGACGACGAACGCGACCCCGCAGACGCACACCAGCGTCGCCACGGTTTCCACGAGATAGCCGGTGTAGGACGTCATCCCCGCGGCATCGAGTCACCACGAATTTCCTGCGCTGGGAAGTGAAATCCGCCTATCGCCGGGGATGTTTTTTTGCGGGCAGTCCTGGTAGACGCCGGTCCGTGGCACTCGTCGTCCAAAAGTTCGGCGGCACCTCCGTCGGGTCCATCGATCGCATGCGCAACGTGGCGCGCCGTGCTCTGCGGGCGCGCGCCCAGGGGCACGACGTGGTGCTCATCGTCAGCGCCATGAGCGGCGAGACCAATCGCCTGCTCGGCTTGGCCCACGAAGTGACCGGCGTTCCCGACGCCCGGGAGATGGACGTCATCGCCGCCACCGGCGAGCAAGTGTCCGCCGCGTTGGTGGCCATGGCGGTGCAGGCCGAAGGCGGTCAGGCGCGCTCGCTGCTGGGGCATCAGGTGAAGATCCTCACCGACGACGCGTTCACCAAGGCGCGCATCCGGGCCATCGACGGCTCGATGATTCGCGAGACGCTGGCCGAGGGGAAGATCGCGGTGGTGGCCGGATTCCAGGGCGTGGACGCGGGCGGCAACATCACCACCCTGGGGCGCGGTGGCTCCGATACCTCGGCGGTGGCAGTGGCGGCGGCCATCAACGCCGATGTCTGTGAAATCTACACGGATGTGGACGGCGTCTACACGACCGACCCCAACATCTGCAGCTCGGCCCGGAAGATCTCCCGCATCTCGTACGAAGAGATGCTGGAGCTCGCCTCGCTGGGCGCCAAGGTTCTCCAGATTCGCAGCGTCGAGCTGGCCATGAAGTACGGCGTGGCGGTGCACGTGCGAAGCTCATTCTCGGATGTGGAAGGGACGTGGGTCGTGGCTGAAGAAAAGTCGCTGGAAGACGTGGTCGTGGCGGGCGTGGCGTACGACAAGAACGACGCGCGGGTGCACGTGATGGGCGCGCCGGACCAGGCCAACGTGGTGGCCGATCTCTTCGGCGCCATCGCCGACCGCAACATCTCGGTGGACATGATCATCCAGAGCGCCACCACCGGCCCCGAGCGCGCGGTGACCTTCACCGTGCCCAAGAGCGACCTCACGCGGGCCCGGCCCTTCATCGAGGAAGTGGCCAAGCGCATCGGCGCCACCGAGGTTCGCTACGACGAGGACGTGGTCAAGGTGTCCATCGTCGGCCTCGGCATGCGCTCGCACGCCGGCGTCGCCGCGAAGATGTTCCGGCTGCTGGCCAACGAGGGCATCAACATCCAGGCCATCTCCACGAGCGAGATCAAGGTGTCGTGCCTGATTCATGCAAAGTACACCGAGCTCGCGGTGCGCGCCCTCCACGACGGCTTCGGCCTCGCCAACGAAGCCGGCGGCAAGTAGGGGCGGCTGGGGGGGACGTGAAGCTCACCGCTGGGACCCATACTCACCTCACCCCCGGCCCCTCTCCCTGAAGGGAGAGGGGAGAGGTCAGTCGGGTTCCGTGAGCGGGGCCAGCGTGAGGAGGAGCTCGCTCTGGGCGACGGCGTCGAGATCGGCGAGGCGCGCGATGCCGTGGACGCGGACGGAGGCGAGGGTTTGCTCACCGCTGTGGGAGACGTCGGCGCGGGAGAGCCCGGGGTTCAGCGAGATGGAGAGGGTGGGGCCGAAGGGGAGCCGCAGCGAAAGACTGTGGAGCACGCTGTCGGCGCTGGCGTCGCGGAATCCTTGCCGCAAGAGCTTGGCGACGCGGTGCCAGGGGACGCGGGTTCCTTCGAGAGACGCGAGCCGTGTGCCCTCGCGATCGCCGGGGTGGAGCGCGAGCACCCGTCGACCGAGCTGGGGGAATGGCTGCAAGATACGGTAGTCGGAGAATCGCTCGGACCAGCGCAGGCGGTCGTTCTCCGAGAGGTGCGCGGGGTGCGCGAGGCGAACGCGCGACGCGGCGCCGGAGGGGAGGGTGAAGGCGGCATCGTCGAGATCGGCGAACGAGCGATCCTCGGCGACGCGGAAGGTGGCGCCGTCTACCGACCACACCAGGCGCCGCGCAAGGTGCATCAGCAAGGGGTGGCCGACGATATATGTGCAAAATGCATCGGTGGTCGCGGCCGTCGTAGTCGCCGCCGTGGAACCAGGCCGCGTCGGCTTCGTTCCAGAACGCCAGGGCCTCGGCGTCGGGCAAGGCGTCGAGCGACGAGACGTAGATTTGCGACTTGCCGCTGCGGGCGGCCTCGAGCTTCTCGTGCTCGGCCTCGCGCGTGCTGGGTTGCCGCCGAACCTCGCGCCGGGTGGGGATGTCCTCGGGAGCCGTCGCAGTCTCGAGGTGCAGCGCCTTCTCCTTGGTCTTGCTCCGCGCGAGCCAAGGCGGTGCGGCGAGCACGGCGGGCAGCCCCTCGATGGGGGCCGTGGCGCTCTCGAGCGACTTCGCACCTTCTTCGCCCAGCAGCGCCTTTGCGGCGACGATAGCGCGTTTGCCGCTCGCCTTCTTGGCGAAGATCTCCCCGCGAAGCAGCCTCCAGGGGCGCGCGCGCCGCATCGCCCATGCGCTTGCACCAGGCTTCGGCGACCGGCGCGAGGACCTTGCTGTCGAGGAAGAGCACGAGGGCGCGTCCGGCGGCCTCGGTGTCGAGGCTGGCGAGCGCACGCGCTGCGACGAGCACCTCCGGCGCACCATCCGACGGCCGCGCAGCCAGGAGCGCGGCCAGCGGCGCAGCGGCCTCGGGCCCCAGATTCACCACCAGATCGACCGCGACCGGCAAGAGCGCCACCAGGCTGTTCTTCGGTCGCCGCTCGATGGCGCGCATGACCAGGTCGGGCCTTCGCAGTGCACCGAATATCCGAGCGGGCAGGGGCGTGAGCGAAGAAGCCATGGCGCCCTGTGCCGCGGTCTCGACCAGCTGTGGGTCGTCGGGAAAGCAATCGGCGATGGCCAGCACGGCTTCCACCGGTGCGGTTGCCACGAGCCCGCGCGCCACGCGGAGGGCAGCCTCGTGCGCGTCGTCCGGCAAGGTGAGCGTCGCCGTGCGTGTTGCCTCCGAGAGCGGTGGCAAGAACGAGAAGTAGGGCTGCGGCGCGGCGTTGGCGAAGGCCAGCATGTACCGGAGCGCACCTTCCACGCCGCCCACCGCGAGCGCCAGTCGATCCACGCCGCGTCGGACGAGACGGCCGAGCACGCCCAGCACCGCGGCATCTTCCGGCGGCGCATCGGCGCTCTGCAGATCGACGAGCTGCGCGGTGATCGCGGGGTCGAACCGGCGCTCCATGGACTCGCGATTCCATCGAGAAAAGTCGATCTCCGCGCGCCCCTCGGTCCAGATCGCGGCGCCGGGCGGCAGCACCTCGGCTCGCGCGAGGCCATTGCTTCGAGTGGGGGTGCGCAGCGCGAGGAGATCGGCGTCGAGGGGCATGCGGGCGATTCTACGGCGGCCGAGGGGTTGCGCGCATCGACCACGAGCGCTAGCTTTCGGGGGCGCCGGACCGACCGGCGCCATCATGCGCTGACCTTTCGTTTCCCAGACCTGGTTCCGAGCCCGCACCCCTTCACGACGAAGTGGCGGCGGGGCTCGTCGATACGACTGCGAAGACGAAAGAGGTAGCCAATGACCGTGCTCGAAGCGCATGGCGTGGGCGTCGCGTGGGCGGCCTCCATGCCGGTGGTGAAGGACGTTTCGTTCGTGCTCGAACCCGGCTTTTACGGGCTGGTGGGCGCGAACGGAGCCGGAAAGACGACGCTCCTGCGGGGTCTGGCGGGCGAGCTCCGTCCGCACGAGGGGTCGGTGCGCGTGCGACCCGAAGATGCGTGTATCGTGCACTGTCCGCAGGACGTGAACGAGCCGACCGCGGACGTCTTCACGCTCGCGGCCGCGCACGATCGCGTCGCCTCCGAGCTCAAGGGGCGCCTGGCGCTCGAGGCCGAGGAGCTCGGGCGCTGGCCCACCCTCTCGCCGGGGGAACGCAAACGGTGGCAATCGGCGCTGCGCTGGCGCGAGAGCCGGACGTGCTCTTGCTCGACGAGCCGACCAACCACCTCGACGTCGACGCGCGCGAACGGCTCCTGGGCGCCCTCGGGCGCTTTCGCGGCATCGGCGTCATCGTCTCCCACGATCGCGCGGTGCTCGATCGCCTTCCGCGGGCGACGTTGCGGGTGCACGATGGCACGGTGACCTTGCACCCGGGGCGATGGTCCGAGGCCAAGGCTTCCTGGGAAGCGGCGCGCCGGGAGCGCGAAGGTGCCCACGCGCAGGCCAAGGCGGTGGTGCACGCGACCGCACGCCGGCTCGACGCTGCCCAGCGCACCCGTGAGGCGGCATCGCGATCGCTCAGCGCCAAGTCGCGCATGAAGAACAAGAACGACCACGATGCGCGCAGCATGGGGCGCAAGGTGGTCGCCGGATGGGCCGACGCGCGTGCCGGCCGCACCGTGGAGATCGTGCGCGGCGAGCTGGAGCGAGCCCAGGAGCGGGTGCCGGAGATCTCCCGCGATGCCACCGTCGGCGGCAAGGTCTTCGCAGCTTTCGCGCGAGCACCGCAGGCGGTGTTGTTCCACCTCTCGACGCCCGAGCTGCGGGCGGGGGAGCGCGTGGTTCTGCGCGAGGTACGCGTCAACATCGGTCGCGAGGAGCGGGTGCGCATCATCGGCCCCAACGGAGCCGGCAAGACCACGTTGCTCTCGGCGCTGGTTCACGCGAACCGGCGCACCGATCGCATCCTTTGGCTGCCGCAGGAGCTTCCGACGACGCAGATCGCGCGCCTGGTCGACGAGCTACGCGCATCCACCGACGAGGAGCGCGGTCGCGTGCTCTCGGTGTTCAGCGCGCTGGGGAGCGATCCCGAACGCATCCTCCAGCGCCGCAGCGCCGATGCGGCTGCCCTTTCCCCGGGCGAGGCGCGCAAGCTGTCGCTGGCCTCGGGGCTCGGGCGACACGCCTGGGCGCTCGTGCTCGACGAACCGACCAATCACCTGGATCTACCCACCATCGAGCGGCTGGAGCGCGCTCTCGGCGACTATCCCGGGTGCATCCTCCTGGTCACCCACGACGACGCCTTCGCGCGGGCGGTGACCACGAGCACGCTGGCGATTCACGACGGGATCGTCGCCTGATCGCTGAAGATGCGCATGCCGGTGGCGGCGCCGGTGTAGCTGGCCGAGTAGAGCGTCAGCTCGTCGGGCGAGAGGAGCGGGAAGCGATCCTCGCTCGGGTGAAGCGGACCCACCAGCGCCGGGGTGCTACCGAGGGGGTTGGTGGTGACGAAGATGCGATGGGCGCCGTTGCGGTTGCTCATGAAGTAGAGGCGCTTGCCGTTGGCGTTGAGGAACGGCTGCTCGTCGGTCTTGCCTGCGAGGAAGATGCCCGGGAGCGGCGACGGCGTGGTCCACGCGCCGCCCACGCTGCCGCGCGACGACTGATGGATCTGCCAGACGTTGCCGGGGGTGAAGACCGCGAAGTTGCCGGTGAGGCCGGTGGGGTCGAGGGTCATGTACCCGCACGCAGGCGCCGTGGGCGGCGTCACCACCAGTCCACGACGACCCGGTCGGCGCCGCTGCGCCCGAAGGTCTCCGGCGCGTACATCTCCTCGGCCTTGCTCGGCGGCACCACGAAGTTGCCGGGCGTCGTTGCGCGTGCAGTGTACACGTATTCGTAGGCGCCGGCCCACAAGAGCGAGGTGAAGGCCTCGGCTCGCTCGTCGCGCAGATTGTCGTGCTCGTACCAGGATCGCGCCCAGTACCAATCGGACGTGCGCTTGGTGTCGTCTTGCGGGAGTGGGCCGGTGCCGCGCAGGGCCGGGTTGAGGGCCTCGAAGGCGGCGGGCATGGGGTCCACCAGGGCCACGTGGTGCCGCTCCGCGGGCGCCACTATGGTCACGCGGACGCGGACCGTGGCGCCGGCCTTCACGTGCCAGGTGCCCTGCGCGTCTTGCGATACGTCGGTGGGAGCATCCACCGCCTCGTACCTCCGGGTGACCGAGAAGCCGCGTTCGAGCGGCGGGAGCGCCATGTCGGAGGGCGCGTAGCGAAGGCCCAGACGATAGTACAAGCGCCCCTTGCCCTCCTTCTGCACGACGAGATCGCTCTTGCCCAGCTTCAGGAGCTCGGACATGGGCACCTCGGTGCCCACGCGGTCGGTGTCGTGCCCCTTGAAGGCGTGCTCGCTGGCGGTGCGATCGCCCAGCCATACCCGGGCGACGAAGTTGGGCGTGGTCTTCTCGAAGCGCTGGAAGTAGGCGTCGAGCGCCATGAGCACGAAGGCATCGTCCTGCGAGCCTTGCCAGTGGCCACCCTTGCGACCGCCGAGGAGGCCGGCGACGATCCGGGGAATGAGCACGTTCCCCGGCTGGGTCTCCACCAGCGCCGCGAGCACCAGCGCGTCGGTGCGGTGATCCGATCCCAGGACCAGGTAGTCGGACTCGCCGTAGCTCGTCGTGAAGTGCACGGAGCCGGCGGTCTCCACCGCGCGGTTCTCGAAGTGCTTCGCGATCTCGCTTCCGAGCGGCGTGCCGGCCACGGTGGGCAGTAGCCACGCCAAGGTCTCGAGGGGGGTCTTCGCCACGCCGCCGGCCTCGCCCACCAACGCTTCTGCCAGGTCCGCGTGGGGGTGGCCCAGGCGCCTCTGCACGAAGAGCGCGAAGGCGCGCAAGGTTCGTCGAGCCTCCGGCGCGTAGTAGGCGGGAATGCGATTGTCGATGTTCTGGAGGTAGCCTTCGGCGCGGCCGAGCATCTCGGCGTTCACCGGGTAGCCCTTCTGCTTGGCCATCGAGAGCGCGAACGCCACGTGGACCGAGAGGTAGGGCCATGGGTCGTTGCTCCAGCTTCCGAAGCCGCCGGTGGTGGGGTTCTGTCGCGACTGCAGCGTCGCCAGGTCCTTGCCGACGATGGCGTCGAGCGCAGCGGGCGCCGGGAGCTCGCCACCGTGGAATGCTTGGAGCACCTCGCGCAGGGAGGCGATGGCCAGGACCCGCGAGGCCAGCTGCTCGCTGCCGTCGTAGGGCGACTGCGTGAGGTACAGGAGCGCGTCGGAGAGGCCGAACAGCGCCGTGGAAGCGGTGGAGATGTCGAGACCGCCGAAGCTCGGCTCGACGCCGCCTGGCATCGCGACCGCTTGGCCCACCGCACCTTCGTCGAGGACGCCGTAGCTGGCGAAGGCCTCGGTGGTGCCCGGCGTCCACACCGGAAGCACCACGTCGGCCGCGTCGGCGAAGTCGGCGGTGCCGGCCGCGATCTGGAAGTGCGCCTTGCCGGGGAGGTGCGCTGCGGCGGGCACTCGCACTTCGACGCGATCGCCGGCGGCTACCTCGAAGGCGCGCCCGGTTCGCTCCAGGAGCGTGGCGTTCACGCCCCGCGCCGCCAGCGACACGTGCATGGCGTGGTCGGTCTGGTTCTGCACGATGATCGGCAGCTCGAAGCGGTCGCCGTAGTTGAGAAACCGCGGGGGCGATGGCCGCACCGTGAGCGGCTGCCGGGTGGTGATGGTCGACTCGCCGTAGCCGAAGCGGCTCTCCTTGTCCCAGGCCACCACCATGATCCGGAAGCGCGAGGTGCTCTCGGGCATGGTGAACGGCACTTCCGCGTGGCCCGCCGCGTCGGTCTTCACGCGCGCGGCGAACACCGCGAGCGCATCGAACTTCGATCGCACCGCGATGGGGCGAGGACGGGGCCGCCCGGGCTCGTCGGGAGTGGCTCCTTCGAGGTTGACCTCGGCGATGGTCACGGTGCCCTTCGCGGGTGACGGGTCGGCGGTCTTCAAGAGGCCGATCATCCCGAACTCCTGGGCCTCGTCGAACGCGCTTCGATAGCGCCCGTCGCGCTCGCCGTCCATGTCGTCCAAGGGTTCTTCGCGGCCCCAGGGCGCGGCTGGCGCGTTGGGACCGTCGCCGAAGAATCGCTGCACCTGCTCTCGCGGGGCCAGCGCCACGTAGCTCCGGCTGTCGCGATACGCGCGTGGTTGGCCCACCGGGGTGTAGAAGGTCCGCTTCGCGTCGTCCATGGTGTAGCCGGAGAGCGCGAGCACCGCCTCGTCGACCACGATCACGGCGACCTCGCTGGCGTACGGGCTCCCGGTCGCGTCCTTGGTGTCGACCACCACGGCGTTGGCGCCACCCGGCAGCAGCGCCTTCGCACGCGGCGCCGCCACCACCCGGATGTCCTTCTCCTTCGGTGGCACGGGCAGCGCTATCGATGCCTGCGCGAAGGCTGGCTTCGCGACCAGGGTGGGGTCGACTTCGCCGTGCTCGTCCAGGCGCGGCTGGGTGCCGACGATGCCCAGGCTCACCCGCAGTCCGGGCACGTCCCCGGGGAGGATAGGGAGCGAGAGGGTCTGCGTCCGTTCCGTGATGTGTACACGGATCTCGCGCAGCTCCCGGCCGCCGGTGATCTCGAGCATGCCCTCGGCCGGCGCGAACGGGGCCTTCACCAGGATCTCGGCGGTGTCACCGGGCGCGTACTCGGTCTTGTCGAGCGCGAGCCCGAGCGGTCGCGAGCGAAGCGCTCGATCCACACCGCTAGGCCCGCTGGCCCACACCGCGAACGTGGTTCGGCTCTTCTTGCCCTGCTCGTCGACGACCTCGGCCACGATGGTGTACTGCCCTGCTCCCTTGGTGGCGAGGCTGCACGCCTTGGGCGCAGGGGCGCCGGTGGTGGTGACGTCGCAGGTCGCTTCGTCCAGCTCCTTCGTCACCCACTTGCCCCGCACCTCTTCCGCTTCCTCGCGGTAGCTCCGCACGTGCACCTTGCGGCCTGCCACCAGGTTACCCTCCAGGTCGGACGCAACGACGTCGAGAGCGATGGCGTCGCCCGCGCGAACGAAGGGCTTGCCTTCTGCAAGTCCCGCGTAGATGCGTGCAGGATGCACCAGCATGGTGGTCTGGGTTGTCCACGCCTGCCCGTTCAAGTCGGTGATCCGGGCCGACGCCGAGAGCATCATGGGGTAGGGGTCGTCGGTGCCGTCGAAGGCCACCCGCAGTCGATGGGTGCCGCTGGCGTCGGTGCGCCCCTCCCAGGTGGCGCTGGTGGGCTCTTTGCCTCGCAGTGCCCAATCTTCGCCCCGGTAGTACCCGCGACCTTCCTGGCCGTTGCCGAAGTGGTACCCGCTGCGGTTGGGCGGGGTGAAGTGCCCCTCGCTGCGGCTCACCGTCCAGATCGCCGTCGCGCCCCCCAGGCCGCCGCCCGCGTAGTAGCTGGCGCTCACCCTGGCGACGCCGCTTTCGCCCACGAAGAACGGACCTCCATCGGCGCTGGCGGTGACCTCGTACTCCGGCCTTCGAAACTCCTGCACCTCGAAGCCTTCGCTCCCGCTGAAGCCCGGGCCGTCGAAGGTGACGCTGGCGGAGCCCAGGTTCACATTGCTCTTCAGGGGAAAGGAGACGAAGAGCCCTCCCGCGTCGTCCACGGTGGTGGTGCCTTTGGCGATCTCCGCGGAGCGCGCGTCGGCGGCCTTCCAGTGGATGGTCTTCCCCAGGAGCTCCTTCGGTAGGCCGACGTCGCCACCGCGCTGGAGCCCTACCCGACGGACGATGCCTTTGACACGCACCGTCTCGCCCGGCTTGTAGATCTGCCGATCGTCGAAAGCGAAGAGTCGAAGCGTCTCCCCCGGCCCGCCCGTGTTGCCGATGAGCCCCGGCACGAAGGTCGACTCGCCGCCCCGGGAGGCCACCAGCATGCCGCCGTGTCGTTGCCCGGACGCAGGATCGGGATACGGCCCGAGCGGCCCCGCGATGCGCGCAATGCCGTCTTTTCCGCTGGTGGCGCTGGCTGCGGTACCGAGCACCGAGAAGGTCACGCCCTCGAGCGGCTCGGCGTGGTCGAGCCCGGTGGCGAGGAGCGAGAGCGACCCATCGCGACCCTCCCGGGCGCTCACCCCGATATGTGTAAACTGCATCCACTTGCGAATCCACTGCTTCGCTTCCCGATCCTTCGTCGGCCTCGTGGTCTCCACCACCGCGACGACGTGGCCGAGACCGTTCGACAACGCCGGCGCGAGGTCGATGCTGGTGAGGGTGGTGTCGTCGAGCTTGGCGTCGAGCTTCACTTCACCATCGGACACCAGCCGGCCGGGAGGCACGATCGCCTCCTGCTTCTCGTCCCACTTCGCGCGAAACGTCAGGTAGCCGGCCCAGTCTTCCGGGCGAACCTGGTACAGGCGTACCCGCACCGCACGCTCGTTGGTGGAGAGCACCGAGAGCCGCGGCCCGGAGCCCGGGTCGGCCACGGTCATCGGCTGGTCCTCGGCGAAGAGCCGAGGCTCGTACGGCAGCACTGTGAGCTCGCGCACGTGCGCCGCCGCGGAGCTTTGCCCGAAGATGTCGGGAACCCCCTTGGCCACCGTCACCTTGTACTGGGTATTGGCCTTCCACCGGGCTTGCACCCGTATGCCGGAGTACGCGACGGAAGCGTTCATGCCCTCGACCGCCGGGGTCACCGTGACCAGGCTCTTGTCGAAGAGCTCCCGGTCGATGCGGTTGGTGAACTCGATCTCGAAGACCGAGCTCGCGTTGCAGGTGCCGTAACAGGTGCCCGCCCGTGCCTCCATCGGTCCGTAGGTATCGAAGGACCAGGTCTGCGCCTCGGTGGTCCGCAGGGTGCCCTCCGACGACGGCGTGCCCACCGGCAGGGTCACCGTGACGTGGGCCGCGGGCGCGATTCGCTCCTTCGCCTTGAAGACGAGGGTCCGGCCCTTGCCCTTCTTTTCCAGGTCGGCGAGGCGCTCCGGGAGGTTGTCCTCGGCGGCAATCTCGGCGGCGGTGGCGGCCCGCGCGGGAACGCGGCTACCGTTCGCGCGGATGTCCACCAAGGGCAATACCGCGGCGGCATCCATGCGCTGATCCAGCTCGGCGACGAATACCGGGTCGGTGGTCACGCTGGTGCCCTCGGGCGACTGCGAAACGAGCTTCGGCGGCATGGTCGAGAACGTGAAACGCTCCGCTGCCTCCAGGACCGAGCCCGCGAGGCTCTTGGTGCCAGCGGGCACCACCACCGTGTACGCGGTGGCCTTGGGAAACTCCTTCTCCGGCTGGAACACCAGGGTCTGCGTTCCGAGCCAGCGAAAGGTTCCCTTGGGCTCGGGCGTGAGCTTGACCGGGGGCGCGGTGGCGGCGAGCGCGCGCACGGTGGCGAGCTCCACCATCGGCTCGCTGAAGGTCACCGAGAGGTTCGGCGCCATCGAGATGCTCCCCTCCGGCGCCTTGCGTGTGACGGTGAGCTTGCCCGCCACCACCGCCGGCTTCGGCGCAGAGCTGGGCTTCGGTGGGAACGGCTCGTCGACCGTGCGGCCCGGTCGCGGAACGGGCGCCGACGCGCTGCGAAGTGTGAAGGAGACGGCCCCTTCGCTGGTGCTCGCGAGCTTCGGAAGACGCCCCAGGAGCTCCTCGGTGGCCTCCGCCGTCATCGGCTCGCCTTTCACCGTCGTCCGTGCCGCTGGCCGCTCTGCCTCGGCGTCGCTCAGGTGAAAACCCAGCCGCGGGCGCGGCGCCTTGGCCACCGGCCCGCCTGCGTCCACCGGCGCGCTCTTGCTGCCGCATCCGTTGAAGAGCGCGATCCCCAGCGCCAGCGTCGCCATTCCGGTGCGGTTCATGTTTGCCATCGTCGGTTCGACGATTGTCGCAGCGGTAGTTCCCGAATGCGCGAAGTTTCCCACACCGGGGACCCGTCAGGGGACCGGGCGGATCTCCACCCCGCCGGGCCCCGAGGCCGCGTGGCTCGCCACGAACAGGCGCTTGTTCGCGGCGTCGTACGCGACGCCGCGGGCGCTGCCGAAGCCCGAAGCGAACACCGTAACCTTGCCGCTGGCGTCGATGGCGCGCACGTTGCCATCGGCGCCGCCGCTGAAGATCGACCCGCTGGGCCCCACGCAGAGCAAGTCGCCCCCCGGCACGTCGGCGAAGGGCTGCTGGTTCGCGGGCGCGGCGAGCGACGTCACGAAGAGCTTTCCTTGGGCCTGATCGCCCACGTAGAGCTTGTCTCCGGTGGCCAGGACGCCGACCACCTTGCCGAGCCCGGTGATCACGTCGGTCTCACCACCGGCGAGCGCGAGCTTGGCCACGCCGCCCACGGTGCTCGGGCCGTTCTTCACGAAGTACGCGTCGTAGACGCTGCCGTCGGGCGCCACCGTAAGGCCGAGCCGACGGCGGGTTCCGTCGAGCCCGGGGACGACGGTGGACGTGCGGTCCTTCTTCACCGCGACCACGTCGCCGCTGGTGCCGAAGCCGAAGCGCGCCACCAGCAGCGTGCCATCGGGATGTCGCACGACCTGTCCGAGGCCTGGCCCCTTCGCTTGCGCGGCGGGCAAGTCGGCATACTTCGCTACGCCCGTGTCATCGCGGTACGTCAGGATGCGGTTGTGGGCGTCGTCGGCGATGTAGAGCGTCGACTCCCCCGCGTCCCAGTAGAGGCCGTTGGGGTCGCCCTCGAGGGCGATGCGACCCGAGGTCTTGAGCGAAGCACGGGTCTCGCCGTGGCCTGCCTCGGCGCGTGCCCCGGCGCGCGAGCATCCGCTGCCGGCGAACAGGAGCGCCGACACGCCGAGAAGGAGCAACGAGGACCGAAAGGTAGCAACGAGGAACATCTGGGAAGAGGAAGTACCAATCTCCCGGCCCAGGGTCAACGAGCCGGCGCGCGCGCGTGCACCCCAGAACGACGTTGTCGACCGTGCGGTGGCCCCTTAGAGTGCCGCCTCCCGCAGGCACCCTGGAGGCTCATCATGCAACTCGTTCACGTCTATCTGAACTTTCCCGGCACCACCGACGAAGCCTTTGCCCACTACCAGCAGGTGTTCGGCACCAAGACGCTGATGCGCATGACCTTCGGCGAGGTGCCGTGGATGCCCGACGCGCCGGAGAACGCGAAGGACAAGATCATGCACGCGCAGCTTCCACTGACGGAAACGGTGCATCTGATGGCGAGCGACTTCGTTCCCGGCGTCTCGCCCGGCACGTTCGTGCGCGGCAACGACTTCCACGTGTCGATCGTCGCAAACGACAAGGCCGAAGCCGACCGGCTCTTCGAGGGCTTGAGCCGCGGCGGCGAGGTGCGCATGCCCATCGCCAATGCCCCGTGGGGACCGTACTTCGGTATGTGCGCCGACAAGTTCGGCGTTCAGTGGATGGTGAGCCTGCCCACGCCCGCCTGAATTTTCTCCGGCAAGGCCAGGTCGCTACACGCGCTTCTTGGCGATGTAGGCGGCCTTGGCCTTGGCGCCCTTCTTCTGCAGCATCGGGCGAAGGGCTTTGGCCACCTCCGGGAACACGTAGGCGAAGGTGGCGAGTCGGCCCGATTGACCGGGCACGGCGATCTCTTCCTTGCGCCGCTCGATGCAGGCGAGCACCGCGTCGGCGATCTGGTCGGCGCTGCTTATGGGTTGTGAGAACACCAGGTCCGGCACCTCGTCGAGCTCGTCCCCGAAGAAACCGGTGTCGACCGGGCCGGGCGAGACGATGCCGCAGTGGATGCTCCGCTCCGCGAAGTCTTCCTGCACCGCGCGGGAGAAGGCGCGCATGCCGGCTTTGGAGGCGCTGTAGGTGGCCTCGCCCGGGACCGGCACCATGCCCGCGATGCTGGCCACGAACACCACGCTGCCGCCGGTCTCGAGGTGCTCGGAGGCGGCGCGCGTGAGCACGATGGGGGCGGTGAGGTTCACGTTGATGATGTCGGCCAGCGCCTTCGCCGAGTGCTTGTCGATGGCCCCGCGGTGGTTCAATCCCGCGTTGTTCACCACGATGTCGAGGCGTCCGAAATGCCCTTTGACCCGCAGCGGCAACGCGATGAGCGCGTCGAGATCGCCCACGTCGAGCGCGAAGGCCGCCGCGCGATCGCTCCCCAGCCGCCGCACTGCCGCGTCGAGGGTGCTCTTGGTGCGGGCCACCAGGGCCACCTTGGCGCCGGCCATCACCAGCTTCTCCGCCACTGCGAGCCCGATTCCCGACGATGCGCCGGTGACGATTGCGACTTTGTCCTCGAACATCAGTAACCCCAGGAGAGCTCGATCTTGGCGAAGATCACGGAGTAGGAGGGATAGGTGCTGGGCTCGGCGAAGAAGATGTGCTGGCGATACCCGACGCCGGCGGAGACCAGCCGATTGAACTGGTAGTCGAGGCCCAGCGCCAGCTGGATACTGGGAATGAAGCGGGGATTCTCCAGGGTGCCGCCACCGAGAACGTTACCCCCCAGGAGCACGCCGCCGTAGGGCACGAAGCGCAGCACGTCGAGCACGTAGGTGAGTCCGGTGCCCAGGGTGGAGAGGTTGCCGGGCCGGGTCTTCGGCACCGTCTTGTCCTTCTCGGGCTCTTGCGGGTCTCTGCTGAAGCTCAGGAGCGAGCTCCCGCCCTCCACCACCAGGTTGAACTGATCGGTGATTCCATAAGTGTAGAGTGCATTGATCCCGGCGCCCACCGAAAGCGGCGACTGGTCCACCTTGAGCAGACCCAGGCTGGGGGCCAGGGCCAGGTGGTGCTGCCGTTCGACCGCCGAAGCGGGCGCCGCGACGAGGAGCAGGGCGAGGGAAGCCGTAGCGATCCGAAGTACTCTCAAGGGATCCGAGACTCTACACAGGCCGAGGCCGCTTGCGAAGGCGCCAGGAAGGGCGCGAGCACCTCTTCCGGAACCTGGAGCCGGCGCAGGGAATCGGCGAAGGCCGCGTCCAGCGGAGCACGCACCTCGCGCGCGGGGGCGCCGGTGGACGGCGATCCCGGGAGCGTCACCGAGCAGGCGTGGAGCCCCAGCCGGTGGAGCCCGGCGTGCTCGCGCATGTGGCGGTTGAACCACCCTGTGCCGTAGTTGCTGTCGCCCGCCAGCGGGTGCCGCAGGTGGGCCATGTGCCTGCGAATCTGGTGGTAGCGGCCGGTGCGCGGCCGGGCCAGCACCAGCGAGAAGCCGTCGCCGGCGAAGATGCGCGTGACCTCGGTCACCGCCGGCACCCGCGCTTTTCCCTCGGCCTTGGGGATGGCGTAGTCCACCACCTGATGCGCCGGCGCTTCGCCACGAACGACTGCAAGATACACCTTTTCCACGCGACCCTCGTCGAAGGCCTCGCGCAGGTTCCGCGCCGAGTCCTCGCTGAGCGCGAACACCAGGGCGCCGCTGGTGCCGCGATCGAGACGGTGCACCGGCCACACGTATTGCCCGATGGCGTCGCGCGCGCGCATCATCGCCACGTCGGAGTCGGGCGCCAGGTCGGAACGGTGGGTCATGAGCCCGGTGGGCTTGGAGACCACCAAGACGTCGTCGTCGCGGTACAGGATCTCGATGGATCTATCGGCGCTCGCCTCGGCCGACTCGCTGCGGTCGTCGCTCAATGCTTCTCCGAGAGCGCCAGATCGACGAGCCGCATCAGGCCTTCCTTCGACGCGCTTTCTCCGAAGGCCACGTAGTCGTTCACGAACACCGAGGGTGTGCCCTTCAGATCGAGAGCAGCGGCCACCGCGAGCTCCTTCTCGATGCGCTTGAGGTGAGTCTTGCCGACGATCGCCGCGGAGAAGCGCCCGGTATCGAGGCCGATCTCCTTGGCGTAGCGGTTCACCGCGACGGGCCCCAGGCCCTCGTCCTTCTCCTGGCCGGCGAAGAGCTTCTCGCGCATGGCCCAGAAACCGTCGTTGCCCTTCTGCGCGTAGGCCTCGCGGGCGGCCATGGCGGCGAGCCGCGAGTAACGGTGCATGTCGAGCGGGAAGTCGCGCCACACCACGCGCACGCGGTCGCCGTACTTGGCGCGCAGCTCGCTCAGGAGCTGGTCCATGTCGCGGCAGTAGGGGCACTGGAAGTCCGAGAAGACCTGGATGGTCACCGGTGCGGCCGCCGGGCCGAGATAGGCGGCGTCCTTGGGAATCGCGCCGGTGCTCTGCTTCTGCGGTGGCGGAAGGTCTGCGGCCGGTGGCTGCGCCGGCGCCTCGGTGCTCGCCGGGACGGGGCTGGTGCTCGTGGGCGCGGCGACCGCTACCGTGGCGCTCCCGCTCGCCGTGGCCGCCGGAGGCGCATCGTCCGGGCTACGGGCCGGAGGCGTGGGCGTGGCAGAGGGCCCGCAGGCCACGAGGAGCGAGAGGACGAGGGCGGAGCGGCGCATGGCCGCGCAGTATAGATGCGTCGGCCTTCCGGCGCGCGTGCTTCGTTCAGGGAGCGGGAGTGGGAATGGGATCGGGATCGGGAACGCTGGGCTTGCCGGCGTCGACGGTGGGCGGAGGAGTGCCCGCGTCGACGCTGATGCCGCGGAAGCCGCTGCACCAGATGGTGGAGCCACACACGCTGCGCGAGTAGCAGACGGTACCGGGGCCGGTCACGCACTGGCTCGGGCTGGCGACGGTGCGGTCGCCCGGGTCACAGACCGGCATGCCGTCACAGGTGATGTCGTCGGTGGTGCACCAGATGGTGACGCCGCAGGAGTTGGAGCGGGAGAAGCAGGGGGCATTCTTGGCGCAGCTCGCGGGGCCGGGGATCTCGATCTGGTTGGCGTCGCAGGCGGGCCGCGGGCACGTTACGTTGGATGCACAATACACCTGATACCCGCACAGCTCGTTGGTGTAGCAGGTGCGGCCCTTGGGGCAGGCCGGGGCCGGCTGCGTGCAGGGAGCGCCGGTGTTGCACGGCGGGACCGTGAAGAGCGTGTCGTCGCCGTCCGCGCACGTCGGGAGCGCCTCGCACTGCCCGCCGCTGGAGCCGCTGCTACCGCTACTGCCGCTGGAGCCGCTGGAACCGCTGCTGCCGCCGATGCCTTGCGTGAGCGCCTTTCCGCCGCAAGCAGAAAGCGCGACCAGCGCCGCGAGGGAGAATGCCGAGAGGAGGGCCGAGGGCTTCATGATGACCACTCCCCGAGCAACCCGCGTGCCTCCATGAAAATCGGGAATTACTCAGCGATTTCGTGATCCTGGTGTGTGTCAGCTTGTGCCGCGCCGGATCGCCCGGGTCACCAGGACACGCACCTGCGCGGTTCTCCCACCGTGCACGCCAATCATGGCGCGTCGCGCGCGACTGTGGGAGAGTCGCTATAAATGCGCCGTCGCGACTTTCTTCACGGTTCCGTGGCATCCATTCTGATCGTTGCCTGCGGCAGCGAGAACCCCGTTGTCGCGCCGGGGGCGCAGGATGGGGGCACGGGAGATCCCGACGGCGGCGATCCGCAGAAGCCGGTCACGCCGACGTCGGCACCGGAAGCCAGCGACAAGTTCTTTCCGCAGGGGCTCGCGTCCTTCGATCCGCGGGCGGACCGCGTCATCCTGTGGGCGCGCGTGGACCCGGAGGGGGCCGGCAAGGGCCTCACCGAGGCCATCGAGCTCGAGTTCATCGTGGCCACCGACGAGGAGCTGAAGAACATCGTCGCCCGCGGCACCGTCCCCGCGGTGAGCGATGTCGATCACACGGTGCGCGTGGCGCCGGTGGGGCTCTTGCCCGGAACGCGCTACTTCTATCGGTTCGAGACGGCCGGAACCACGACCCGCGTGGCACGCACCAAGACCGCGCCGGCTCCGGACGCCGACGTGGGCGTCAAGTTCGCCTTCGGCGCATGCCAGGACTACATCGGACGCTACTGGCACTCCTGGAAGGCGCTCCTCGACGAGAAGGCCGACCTCGACTTCGTGCTCTGGCTCGGCGACTACATCTACGAGACGGTGAACGACGCGCGCTTCCAGTCCACCTCGCCGGATCGCGACATCAAGCTCCCGGACGGCATCGACACCTCGGCGGCGCAGGACAAGTCGCGCATGGCCGCGGGAACGCTGGCCGACTACCGACACATCTACAAGACCTACCGCAAGGAGCCGCTCCTCCGGGAGGTGCACCGGCTCTATCCCTTCATCCTCACCTGGGACGATCACGAGTTCTCCGACGACTGCTGGGCCGACCACTCCACCTCGTTCAACGAGCTCGACCCCAAGACCGGCGGCTTCACCGACGAGAAGAACACGCCCCGACGGATGGCCGCCAACCGCGCGTTCTCCGAGTTCCAGGCGTGCGACATTCGCTACGACAAGGGCGCGACCTTCCCCAACGACATCACCATCTACCGGTCGCTCAACTACGGCAAGCACATCGACTTGTTCATGACCGATCAGCGCATGTATCGCGCCGACCACTTGATTCCCGAGGGGCCGACCGATCTCGCGCTGGGCAAGGTCTCCGCTAACAGCATGATCGGCTCGCGCTACTTCGTGCGCAAGTCGGTGTTCGATCAGCGCGAGGCCGCCGCCAAGCCTTCGCTCCTCGGTTCCCAGCAAAAGGCCTGGTTCCTCGACTCGGTGAAGAAGTCGACGGCAACCTGGAAGATCTGGGGCAACGAGGTGCAGCTCTGGCAGATGGCGCTCACGCTGGGCAAGCTCCCCGGCGTTCCCGAGGCCGTCAGCTACACGGTGTACGTGAACGCCGATCAGTGGGACGGATTCCGCAGCGAGCGCCGGGAGATTCTCCAGGAGCTCTCCAAGGGCGGCGTCACCAACCTGTTCGTCTGCACCGGCGACATCCACGCCTTCTTCGCCTCGGAGATCTACCTCGACTTCGACGGCCCGGGCCTCAAGCCCGCCGCGGTGGAGTACGTCACCGCCGGCATCTCCTCGGCGTCGCTCAAGGCGCTGGTGGACAAGATCGTCCCCGACGGCCTGCTCCGCTCGGTGGCCGACGCTTGGGCCAACAACGCCGATCGCGCGCTCATGGAGACGAACCCCTTCCTCAAGTTCGCCAAGAGCAGCGCCTATGGCTTCTCGCTGGTGAACGTCACCGCCGCCCAGGTCGAGGTCACCTTCGTCGAGCTCGGCGACCCCACCGACAAGACCTATTACGGCGTCACCAAGCGCTACAAGTTCGTCACCAAAGTCGGGACGAACAAGATCACCCCCATCGTCTGAGCGTCAAGGCCGAGCGGGCTTCCCTTCTCCCGGTCCCAGCTTCCGCAAAAGACTGCACTCTACATCTTCTAGTGTGCCGGTCGGCTTGTGCGGCGGACCGGGAGCGCGGGGCGGCGGCGTGAAGGCGGCGCGCCCCGAGGTGGAGAACGGCGCCGGCGTACCCGCGGGCGCATCGAACACCAGCAGGTTGCCCTCGAGATCGAAGCCGAGGAGCTCGCCGGAGCCCGGCAAGTCCACCTTCTCGGTCGGCGTCTCCAGGTGAAAGCCCCCGGCCTTTCGCTTCCACGCCACGCGCCCCGTGTCGTCGGGCCCGAGCAAGTTGCCCACGATGGCCTCGGTGATCTTCCGCGGCTCCCCGCCCTTGGTCGCAAAGATCACGTCGAACGGCTTCCCGTCGGCGCCCGCGTCGGCGTACGTGCCGAACGCAC